>NZ_JBHXVG010000017.1:0-179709 GCF_042672405.1 Streptomyces sp. NPDC127197
GCCTGGTGAACAGGATGGCAAGAGCGGAGTGACGAGAGATTGTCACGCTCCGTTCTGTGGGAGCCCGGGGGTGCGATTCCCCCGGGCCACCCGACCCCACCAGACCGATGAACGGGTCTCTGCCGTGACGGAAGGCACGGCAGAGATCCGTTTCTCGTTGTGCCGTGCGGTGTGAGGCGATGCACAGCCCGGGGACGTATGCGGTGGGTGCCGCCCGTGAGCTATCTCACGGGCGGGGCATGTCCACAGGTGAGGAGTTGTCCACAGGGTCTGACGGGATTCGGCGGCCGGTTGTACGGTCGGCACGAGTTGATGTTCGTGCGAGTCGCGGGGGAGGCGGTCGTGGTGACCGAGGTCGGGGCGCAGGAGGCGGGTTCCGGGACGGTGCGGATTCCGCGGGTGCGGGGCTTTGCCGAGTGGCCGCTCGGGAGGGCTTCGGTCTCCGGACCGGCCAAGGTGTCGCCCAAGGAGGAGGGCAAGGCCCTGCGGGAGCGGGTTCCGCGGCGTACGCACGCCTCCCTCGATGTCGACGGCTCCCGGCCCGACGCGGTGACCGCGGTCGAGGAGTCGAGCCGTGGCCGCATCCCCGAGCTCACGCCGATACGGATCGGCAGGATGGCGGCCACCCCCTTCGCCTTCCTGCGCGGTTCGGCGGGCCTCATGGCGTACGACCTGGCACGCACCCCCATGACCAGGATCCGCGCCCAGATCTGCGGCGACGCGCACGCGGCGAACTTCGGCCTGTACGGCGACGCCCGCGGCGGCCTGGTCATCGACCTGAACGACTTCGACGAGACGGTCGACGGCCCCTGGGAGTGGGACCTCAAGCGGCTGGCCGCCTCCCTGGTGCTGGCGGGCCGGGAGGCCGGCGCGGACGAGGACACGTGCCGAGCGGCGGCGCACGACACGGTCGGCGCGTACCGCCGCACCATGCGGCTGCTCGCCAGGCTCCCGGCGCTGGACGCGTGGAACGCCATCGCGGACGAGGAGCTCGTCTCCCACACCGACGCCCATGACCTGCTCGGCACCCTGGAGCGGGTCGCCGAGAAGGCGCGGGCCAACACCAGCGGACGCTTCGCGGCCAGATCGACGGAGCCGACCGAGGACGGTGGCCGCCGCTTCGTCGACGCCCCGCCGGTGCTGCGTCGCGTCCCGGACGCGGAGGCGGCGGCCGTGGCGGCCTCTCTGGAGCAGTACCTGACGACCCTGTCCGAGGACCGCCTTCCGCTGCTGGCCCGTCACGCGGTGCACGACGTGGCGTTCCGCGTCGTCGGCACGGGCAGTGTGGGCACGCGGTCGTACGTCGTGCTGCTGCTGGACCACCGGGGCGAGGCGCTGATACTCCAGGTGAAGGAGGCCCGCGCCTCGGCTCTGTTGCCCCATCTGCTGACCGCCGGCTTCGACGCCCCGCCCGTCGACCACGAAGGCCGCCGGGTCGTCCTCGGCCAGAAGCGCATGCAGGTCGTCAGCGACATCCTGCTCGGCTGGACGACCGTCGACGGCCGCCCGTTCCAGGTCCGCCAGTTCCGCAACCGCAAGGGCAGCGTCGACCCCGCCGCCCTGTCCACCGACCAGCTCGACGACTACGCCCGCATGACGGGCGCGCTTCTCGCCCGCGCCCACTCCCACAGCGCCGACCCCCGCCTGATCGCCGGCTACTGCGGCAAGAACGAGGAGCTCGACGAGGCGATGGCCACGTTCGCCGTCGCCTACGCCGACCGTACAGAGGCCGACCATGCGGCGCTGGTGTCGGCGGTACGGGCCGGGCGGGTCGCGGCTGAGCTGGGCGTATGAGGGTGAGCCTGATGGGGCCGGTCCGCCCGTGGCCTACGCTGGTCGGGTGACGACCCCGGATGCTGAGCAGGGTGGTGTCGCCGGTGATGCGCAGGCGACGCCCGAGGACGGCGCGCCCCGGCCCGAGGAGCGGCTGGAGCGAGCGGTGCGGGCGGCCGAGCAGGCGCTGATCGAGTACGAGATCGCGGTCGAGACCTTCCGGGTCGAGATCGAGAACTTCTCCCGGCTGCATCATCAGAGGCTCGGCCCGATGTACGCCCGCCTCGAGGAGCTGGACGCGCAGATCGCCGAGGCCAGGGCCGCACAGAGCGGTGACCCTGAGGACCTGCGCCGTGCGCAGGAGCTGCGGGCCCGGGTGCTGCCGATGCCCTCCGTGGAGGAGCTGTTCCACGGCTGGATGGACAGCGACGGCCTGTTCCCGGAGGCCGTGGCGATGCTCACGGACCAACCCGTGCGGCCCCCGCAGCGGGTGCGGCCCAGCGAGGAGGCCCGCAAGCTCTACCGCGAGCTGGCCCGCAAGGCCCACCCCGACCTGGCGCAGGAGGACGGTGAGCGCAAGCGGCGTGAGGAGTTCATCACCCGCGTCAACACCGCCTACGCCCGTGGCGACGAGGCGCTGCTGCGGGAGCTGTCCGAGGAGTGGGCCGCCGGGCCGGTGCCCGAGGAGCGGCGTCCGAGCCGTGGCGAGGAGCTGTACGCCCGCCTGGAGTGGCTGGCCCAGCGCAAGGAACTGCTCACCGTCGTCGCCCGGGAACTGGAGGAGAGCGCCATCGGCTCCATGCTCCGGCTGGCGCCGGACGACCCGGACCGTCTCCTGGAGGAGATCGCCGAGCAACTGCTGGCGGACGTCGCGGCACGCGAGGCGGAGCTGGCGGCGCTGACCGGGCAGGCTTGAGCGGTGCATACCGGGCGGGCGTGAGCGGTGCGTGCTCGGCGGGCGTGAGGTGTCCGACCTGTCGGGCCCGAGTGGTGCCGACCTGCCGGGCCTGAACGCCCGGTGTTGCGTCGGGTAGCGTCGGGAGCATGAATTTCGGAGCCGGTGTTCCCACGGTCGAGGTCACGGACCTCAAGGACGACGACTTCCTGCTGGACGTCCGGGAGGACGACGAGTGGCAGGCGGGTCACGCTGAAGGGGCGCTGCACATCCCCGTCAGCGAGTTCGTGGCGCGCTACGGCGAGCTGACCGAGGCCGCCCCGCAGGACGGCCGGGTGCATGTGATCTGCCGCTCCGGCGGGCGTTCGGCCCAGGTCACGATGTACCTCGTCCAGCAGGGCATCGACGCCGTGAACGTCGACGGCGGTATGCAGGTGTGGGCGGCCACAGGCCGTCCCGTGGTGACCGACGCGGGTGAACCGGGGCACGTCCTCTAGCAGCCCTGCGCGTCCCGGGTGTCAGGCCGGCGGATGGGCTGCCAGCAGGTCGCCCAGCGCCTCCTCGTGCGCCGCGGCCGGGCCGAGCGACAGCTCCAGGTGCTTGGCCCAGGCGTGGTACCGGTGCAACGGGTAGTCGACGTCGGCGCCGAACCCCCCGTGCAGGTGCTGCGCCGTCTGCACGACCCGGCGTACGCCGTCCGCCGCCCAGATCTTGGCGACCGCGACGTCCCCGGAGGCGGGCAGCGCACCCTGGGCACCCGAGGCGATGCGCCACGCGGCCTGCCACAGGGTGGCCTCCATGGCGCGCAGATCGATGTACCGGTCGGCGGCCTGCACGGCGACGGCCTGGAAGGTGGCGATCGGGTACCCGAACTGCTCCCGCTTGCTCGCGTACTCGCTCGTCATCCTCAGCACCCGCTCCCCGAGCCCGAGCGCCAGCGCGCACGTCCCGGTGGCCAGCAGCTCACGCAGCCACTCCCAGGCGCCGTCGGCCGTAATGACGTACCGGTCCGGAATCCGCACGGACTCCAGCCGCAGCTCGCCGAGCCGCTCGCCGGTGGTGGAGACCTGCTCGGCGAGAACCGCCCCTTCGTGACCGCGGGGCACCACGGCGAGGATGCTGCGGTCGGCACCGGTGTGCGCCGGTACGAGCGTGAAGTCGGTGTCGTACGCCCAGGGCACCGCCGTCTGCCCCCCGTCGAGGATCCAGTCGGCTCCGTCCGGCCCGTCCTGCCGTGCGCTGACGGCACGTTCGGCGGGATCGTGGCCCCCGGTACGGCCCTCGCCGGCGACGGTCAGCACGATCTCACCGCGCCCCGCCCTTGCGAGCACGGCCGACTTCAACTCCTCGCCGCCGTAGGCCTGTACGGCCGCCAGGGCCGCGCTGCTCTCCAGCAGCGGCACCCGCGCCAGCACCTTCGCCGACTCGCGCAGCACCAGGCACAACGCGATGGCGTCGAGGCCCGCCCCGCCGTACTCCGGGTTGAGGAGCAGGCCCAGCAGGTCGGCGTCGGCGAGCCTGGCCCACAGCGCCCGGTCGAAGTCGTCGGCCACGGCGCCGGCGGTGAGCGCCGGGCTCGGCACGGCGTCCGGCGCGACGTCGGCGAAGACGCCCCGCGCCGCCTCGGCTGCCGCCTGCTGCTCCTCGGTGAAGGTGAAGTCCACGGTCCCTGTCCTCCCGGGCGGCTCCGCTGATCTGACGGAGCGTCAAGATAGAACAGGTTCTAGAAGAAGGGAATGGCCGGGGACGCCGGTGCCGCTCACCGTGCGCCCGGCGCTCTCAACGGTCGAAGTCCAGCTCCACCCGCTCCGTCACCGGATGGGACTGGCAGGCCAGCACATACCCGGCTTCCGTCTCCTCCCTCTCCAGCGCGAAGTTGCGGTCCATGCGCACCTCGCCGGAGACCAGGAATGCCCGGCAGGTGCCGCACACCCCGCCCTTGCAGGCGTAGGGAGCGTCGGGTCGGTTGCGCAGCACCGCCTCCAGAAGCGACTCGCCGTCCTGCACGGGCCAGGTCCCGCCGCGGCCGTCGAGCCGAGCGGTCACCGTGCTGTGCGCGGGCGCGGGGACACTCGGCGTGGCGGGCGCTCCGGCGTCCACGTGGAAGATCTCCTCGTGGATCCTGCTGCGCGGTACGTCCAGCCCGCGCAGTGCCCGCTCGGCCTCCTGCACCAGCCCGAACGGCCCGCACAGGAACCATCCGGCGACCTCCGTCACCGGCAGCAGCGCCGGAAGCAGACCCGTCAGCCGCTCCCGGTCGAGCCGCCCGGAGGGCAGTCCGGCCTGCTGTTCCTCCCGCGAGAGCACCATCACCAGCTGGAGGCGTTCCGGATAGCGGTCCTTGAGGTCGGCGACCTCCTCCAGGAACATCGTCGAGGCGGACGTCCGGTCGCTGCGTATGAGGCAGAAGCGGGCCTGCGGCTCGCGTGCCAGCAGCGTCGAGATGATCGACAGCACCGGTGTGATCCCGCTGCCGCCGACGATCGCGGCGTACAGACCGGGCGCGGGGTCGAGGGTGAAGCGTCCCGCCGGTGTCATCACCTCCAGCTCGTCACCGACGTTGATCTCCTTCAGCGCGTACGTCGAGAAGGCCCCGCCCTCGACCAGTCGCACCCCCACCCGCAGGGTGCGCGGCCCTTCGCCGTTGTCCGGAGCCGGGGAACAGATCGAGTACGTTCGCCGGATCTCGACCCCGTCGACCACGCGCCGCAGGGCGAGGTGCTGCCCGGCGGCGTGCCGGTACTCCGCGCGCAGTTCCTCGGGGACCGCGAGTGTGACGGCGACGGAGTCGTCGGTGAGCCGGTCGACCGCGGTCACGGGGAGTGTGTGGAAGCGGGCCATCACAACTCCTTGAAGTGGTCGAACGGTTCGCGGCAGGCCAGACAGCGCCGCAGCGCCTTGCACGCGGTGGAGGAGAAACGGCTGAGCAGCTCGGTGTCGGCGGATCCGCAGTGCGGGCAGCGGACGGGATCCGTCTCCTCGGTGAGCGTGCGCGTCGGCCCCAACTTCAGCGCCACCGGCCCGGAATCCCGCCGCACGCGCGGCGGCGCGATCCCGAACTCCCTGAGTTTGCGGCGCCCTTCGGGTGTGATGTCGTCCGTGGACCAGGCCGGTGTGAGCACCGTGCGGACGGTCACGTCCCGTATGCCGTGCTCGTGCAGCGCCTGTTCTATGTCCACGCTCATCGCCTCGAGGGCGGGGCAGCCGGTGTACGTCGGGGTCAGCTCGACCTCGACCGCGTCCCTGTCGCGCAGGTGCACCGCGCGCAGTACGCCCAGTTCCTGCAGGGTGAGCACGGGCAGCTCGGGATCGGGCACCGAGCCCGCCACCCGCAGCAGCTCCGCCTCCAGAGTCGTCGTACCGGTCACCATGTCGCCCCCGGGTGGCTGCGATGCAGATGCTGCATCTCGGCGAGCATGCGCCCGAACGGCTCGGTGTGCAGGCCCTGCCGACCGGCGCCTGCCGTCCAGGCCCCGGACTGCGGTCCCTCGGGGAGCGTGAGGGTCGCGCGGCGCAGGACGTCTCCGACCGACTCCAGCCAGTCCGCCCGCACCTTCTCCCCCTCGACGTCCAGGCCCTCCACCGGCTGGAACATCTCACCGGTGAACCGCCACAGCGCCGCGCACGCCCGCTGCATCCGCTCATGGCTCACCTCGGTGCCGTCGCCGAGGCGCACGGTCCACTGCTCGGCGTGGTCGCGGTGGTAGGCGACCTCTTTGACGGCCTTCGCGGCAAGGGGGGCGAAGGGGCCGTCTCCGGCGGCCAGCCGGGCGTACAGCAGGTGCTGGTAGGTGGAGAAGAACAGCTGGCGGGCGATGGTGTGGGCGAAGTCGCCGTTCGGCTGTTCCACCAGCTGGAGGTTGCGGAAGGCGCGCTCCTCGCGCAGGTACGCCAGCTCGTCCTCGTCGCCGGCCAGTGAGAGCAGCACACGGGCCTGGCCGAGCAGGTCCAGCGCGATGTTGGCGAGGGCGACCTCCTCCTCCAGCACGGGGGCGCGGCCGGCCCACTCGCCCAGGCGGTGGGAGAGCACCAGAGCGTCGTCGCCCAGGGCGAGGGCGGCGGTGGTGGGGACGGTGGTCGTCACAGGTGCTTCACCCCCTCCGGGATCTCGTAGAACGTCGGGTGCCGGTAGGGCTTGTCGGCCGACGGTTCAAAGAAGGGGTCCTTCTCGTCGGGCGAGGACGCCGTGATGGCGGACGAGGGGACGACCCAGATCGAGACGCCCTCGCCGCGCCGGGTGTACAGATCGCGCGCGTTGCGCAGGGCGAGCTCCGCGTCCGGGGCGTGCAGGCTGCCGGCGTGGGTGTGGGACAGGCCGCGGCGTGAGCGCACGAAGACCTCCCACAGCGGCCAGTCGGTGTTCGTCATGCTCGCGTCGCTCCCGTCGTCTCCCTGGTACGCGGGTCCCGGGCGGCGTGCTTGGCCGCGTGGGCCGCGGCCGCCTCCCGCACCCAGGCGCCCTCCTCGTGCGCCTGCCTGCGCTGCGTCATCCGCTGCTCGTTGCACGGGCCGTTGCCCTTGAGCACCTCCCAGAACTCCGTCCAGTCGATCGGGCCGAAGTCGTAGTGCCCGCGCTCCTCGTTCCACCGCAGGTCCGGGTCCGGGAGGGTGAGGCCCAGGGACTCGGCCTGCGGGACGCAGATGTCGACGAAGCGCTGGCGCAGCTCGTCGTTCGAGTGGCGCTTGATCTTCCAGGCCATGGACTGGGCCGAGTGCTGGGACTCGTCGTCGGGCGGACCGAACATCATCAGGGACGGCCACCACCAGCGGTCCACCGCGTCCTGCGCCATCGCGTGCTGCTCGGGGGTGCCGCGGCTGAGGGCGAGCAGCAGCTCGTAGCCCTGGCGCTGGTGGAAGGACTCCTCCTTGCAGATGCGGACCATCGCGCGGGCGTACGGGCCGTAGGAGCAGCGGCACAGCGGTACCTGGTTGGTGATCGCGGCGCCGTCCACCAGCCAGCCGATCGCGCCGACGTCCGCCCAGGTCAGCGTGGGGTAGTTGAAGATCGAAGAGTACTTCTGGCGGCCGCTGTGCAGCTTGTCCAGCAGTTCCTCGCGGCTGGTGCCGAGCGTTTCGGCCGCGCTGTACAGGTACAGCCCGTGGCCCGCCTCGTCCTGGACCTTGGCCATCAGGATGGCCTTGCGGCGTAGCGAGGGCGCGCGCGTGATCCAGTTCGCCTCCGGCTGCATGCCGATGATCTCGGAGTGGGCGTGCTGGGCGATCTGCCGGACCAGCGTCGCGCGGTACGCGTCGGGCATCCAGTCACGCGGCTCGATGCGCTCGTCGGCGGCCACGGCGGCGTCGAAGGCGCGCTCGTACGCATCGGTGGCGCCGTCGTCGGTGCCGTGTGCCGCTGTGCGATCCGTCTCGTGCGCGGCTGCTGTCGCCATGAGGCCCCCTCGACCTTGGGCTCTGTCCGGAGCTACTCCCGACCGATCGTTCGGTTCGTGCGATTCCATCGTCGGTCGAGCGCCGTATGGTGTCAACCGCTGTGGATAACCTGCGGACGGCCGAGGGAACGGGCTGTGCCGGGCGGGTCGGCCTGAGTACCGTTCGCGTGCAAGGGGGCTGCCGGGCGGCGAAGACGGATCGGGATCGGGGCGGAATGGACGCGCATCGCGCGAAGGACGCGTACGGCGGAGCTGCAAGCGTTCCGCGCGGGCAGGGCGAGCAGGGCGGATCCGATGGGATGAGCGCGTCGCAGGAGCCCCGCGCCAGCGTCGCCGCCCTCTCGCTCCGCTACCGGATCGGCGTCGCGCTCGCCCTCGCGATCGTCGCCGTCGCCGTTTGTGTCCACATCGGGATGGTCTTCCTGCACGTCGCGCCGTCGAACACGGTCACCAAGAAGCACGGCGAGGCGATCGACGAGTGGATCTACCCGGAGTTCGAGCAGAACTGGAAGCTGTTCGCCCCGAACCCGCTCCAGCAGAACATCGCCGTGCAGGTGCGCGCCGAGATCCACACGGCGGGCGGCGAGATACGCACCACCGGCTGGTACGACCTGTCCGCGCAGGACGGCCGGGCCATCGACGGCAACCTGCTGCCCAGCCACACCCAGCAGAACGAGCTGCGCCGCGCCTGGGACTTCTACGTCGCCACGCACGACGGCGACAACCGCCCCTCCGGCCTGCGCGGCGCGCTGAGCGAGACCTATCTGCGCCGCATCGTGGAGCTACGCCTGGACCGTGCGGACGCGGCCGGGCCCGGTGATGTCGTCGACCGGGTGCAGGTCCGCTCGCACACCACCAACGTCCGCCCGCCGGACTGGAGCGAGGAACAGATATCCCTCAAGCCGACGTACCGGGTGCTTCCCTGGTGGTCGGTGCCGCAGAACGAGGCCGAGGGAGGTGTCCGGTGAGCCGTCTCGCCCTGGCCGTCTCCCGCGGGATCGCCTGCGTCACCGAGTCCACCCTCGGCCCGTACCAGACCGCGGTGATCCGCATCGGATTCGCCGCGACCTGGCTGCTGTTCCTGTTGCGGGAGTTTCCCCACCGGCAGGAGTTGTACGGCCCCGACGGCCCGTGGGGCTGGGACCTCGCCGAGCAGTTGATCGGGGCCAACGGCGCGTTCACCGCCCTGATGTGGTCCGACGGGCAGTTCTGGTTCGAGGCCGTCTACGTGCTCGCCGCTGTGTCGAGCCTGCTGCTGATCGTGGGCTGGCGCACCCGCACCATGTCCGTGCTCTTCATGGTCGGCGTGCTCTCGCTGCAGAACCGCAGCGTCTTCATGGGGGACGGCGGCGACAACGTCCTGCACCTGATGTGCATCTACCTGGTGTTCACGCGGTGCGGCCAGGTGTGGTCGCTGGACGCGCGGCGTGCCCGGCTCGCGCGGGCGGCACGCGCGCGTGGCGAGCGGGTCACCGACCGGACCGGCCCGGTGCTGTGGGGCGTGCTCGGTCTGGCGCTGTTCGCGGTGACCGCGGTGGGGCGGCTGGACGGCGACTGGTTCGTACCGGCGCTGCTGTGGGCCGTGTGGGTGGCACAGGCCCTGTGGTGGATCGTCGGGCGCCTTGCGCGGACGGGCCAGCCCCGGATCATGCTCGACGTGATCGGCAACATCCTGCACAACGGCACCCTGTTGGTGATCATGGCCGAGGCCTGTCTGATCTATGCCACGGCCGGCTGGTACAAGATCCAGGGCTCGCGCTGGCAGGACGGCACCGCGGTCTACTACCCCCTCCACCTCGACTACTTCTCGCCCTGGCCCGCGCTCGCCGACCTGCTGTCGGCCAGCGGCACCTTGGTCATGCTCGTGACGTACGGGACCGTGATCGTGCAGGTCGCCTTCCCGTTCACGCTGTTCCACCGGCGGGTCAAGAACGTCCTCCTGGCCATCATGATCACCGAGCATGCGGTGATCGCCGTGGTCCTCGGGCTGCCGTTCTTCTCGCTGGCGATGATCGCGGCGGACGCGGTCTTCCTGCCGACACCGTTCCTGCGCCGACTCGGCGACGGTGCCGCACGCGCGCGTACCCGTCTGTTCCCTCGCGCCGGCGTCGGAACGGTGCCCCCTCAGCGGGACATGGACGACGCCCCCGAGCACACCGGGAAACCCGAGCAGACCCACGTAGGCTTCAAGGCATGACGGAGTCCGCGAGCCAAGCCCCGCCCGGTCCGGCAAGCCTCGGTGCCGCCGGTCCCGCACATCGGCAGGCCGTCGACCCCGTCGGCGCCTGGCGACGGCTCGTCGGTGGTTCTGTGCTGCTCGACGGTTTCCACGCGCTCAAGCACGCCGTGCGCTTCGGGGCCGAGGTGCCCCTCGCGGTCACCGTCGACCGGACGGCCGCGCTCGCACTCGCCGACGAGCTGGCTCCGGACGTACGGGAGACGCTGGACGCGCTGCTCACACAGGTCACGGAGTCGACGTACACCTCCCTCGTGCCGCGCCCCCATCCCACGGCCGTGGCCGCCCTGGCCGTACGGCCGTCCCGCGACGCCAACCTGCGGACGCTGGCCCGCGCGCCCCGCAGCGCGCCCGTCGTCGTACTCGACCAGCCGCGCAACCTGGGCAACGCCGGCGCGGTGATCCGGCTGGCCGCCGGCTTCGGGACGACCGGCGTGGTCACGACCGGCACGCTCGACCCCTGGCATCCCACGGTGGTACGCGGCGGAGCCGGGCTGCACTTCGCCACCGCGGTGGAGCGGCTGGCCGTCGACGAGCTCCCGCCGGGGCCGGTGTTCGCCCTCGACCCGGAGGGCGAGGACATCCGCGGCCTGAAGCTGCCGGACGACGCGCTGCTCGCCTTCGGCTCGGAGCGCAGCGGCCTGTCCACGGACCTGCGCGCGCGTGCCGACCATCTGGTGGCGCTGCCGATGCGCTCCCAGGTCTCCAGCTACAACCTCGCGACCAGCGTGGCCATGACGCTGTACCACTGGAGCGCCACCGGGGGCGCACCGATCAAGGCCTAGGCCTCGCGCCGCACCTCCACCATCCGGAACCGGTTCGCCACGAACGCGCCGTCGGTGAGGGCCGCGTTGGCCGCCGGGTTGCCGCCCGAGCCGTGGAAGTCGGAGAACGCGGCCGTCTGGTTGACGTACACCCCGCCGGTGAGGTTCAGGGATAGCTGCGCGGCCTCCTCCAGGCAGGCCTCCTCGACCGCACGCTCGACCTCCTCGTCGGTCGTGTACGCGCCCACCGTCATCGCGCCCTTCTCCCTGATGGTCCGCCGCAGCAGCTCCACCGCGTCGGCCGCGGAGTCGACGGCGACGGCGAAGGAGACGGGTCCGAAGCACTCGCTCATGTACGCGGCCTCGTCGTCCGGCTTGGCGCTGTCCAGCTTCACGATCACAGGCGTACGGACCACCGCGCCCGGGAACTCCGGGTTGACGACCTCCCGCGAAGCGAGAGCGACCTCGCCGAGGCCGGCCGCGGCCTCGAGGCGGGTCTTGACGTCCGGGTTGACGATGGCGCCGAGCAGGGCGTTCGCGCGCATGTCGTCACCGAGGAGGCCGTCGACCGCCTTCGCCAGGTCGGCGACCACCTCGTCGAAGGACCGGGGGCCCTGGTCGGTGCGGATGCCGTCCCGGGGGACGAGGAGGTTCTGCGGCGTGGTGCACATCTGGCCGCTGTACAGCGACAGGGAGAACGCCAGGTTGGCGAGCATGCCCTTGTAGTCGTCGGTGGACTCCACGACCACCGTGTTGACACCGGCTTTCTCCGTGAAGACCTGCGCCTGGCGGGCGTTGGCCTCCAGCCAGTCGCCGAACGCCGTCGAACCGGTGTAGTCGATGATCCGGATCTCGGGGCGGGTGGCGAGCGTCCTGGCGATGCCCTCGCCGGGCCGCTCGGCGGCCAGTGCGACCAGGTTCGGGTCGAAGCCCACTTCGGCGAGCACCTGGCGCGCGACCTGCACGGTCAGCGCCAGCGGCAGCACCGCGCGCGGGTGGGGCTTGACCAGGACGGCATTTCCGGTGGCGAGGGAGGCGAACAGGCCCGGGTAGCCGTTCCACGTCGGGAAGGTGTTGCAGCCGATGACCAGTGCGATCCCGCGCGGCACCGGCGTGAACCGCTTGGTCAGCGCGAGCGGCTCCCGCTTGCCCTGGGGCTTGGTCCACTCCGCGGTGTCGGGCGTGCGGACCTGCTCCACGTACGCGTACGCCACCGCCTCCAGGCCGCGGTCCTGCGCGTGCGGGCCGCCCGCCTGGAACGCCATCAGGAAGGCCTGGCCGCTGGTGTGCATCACCGCGTGCGCGAACTCGTGCGTCCGGTCGCTGATCCGCTTGAGGATCTCCAGACACACCATCGCCCGGATCTCCGCGCCCGCGTCGCGCCACGAGCGCTGTCCGGCCTTCATGGCGGACAGCAGGACGTCGAGGTCCGCGTGCGGGTAGGTGACGCCCAGCTCGATGCCGTACGGCGAGACCTCGCCGCCCGTCCAGTCGTCCGTGCCGGGCTGGCCGAGGTCGAGGCGGGTTCCCAGGAGGGCGTCGAAGGCGGCCTTGCCCGCTGCCGCGTCCAGGCTGCCGTTCTCCCCGTAGGCCTTGGGGTGTTCGGGGTGCGGGGACCAGTACGCGCGCGTACGGATCGCTTCCAGCGCCTGGTCGAGGGTGGGCCGGTGCTGGGCGATCAGCTCGTGGGTGGTGAGTTCGGCGGCCATGCGGGACCAACTCCTTGTCTCAGAACTCTTCGTCGAGCTCATGACCTGGGCAGAGACATGGGCAGAAACAGGCAGTCAGAGTTAGAGTAACCGAACGATCGGTCGGGACAAGGGGGTCCGCCGCATCTGTGGAAAACCCCGTGCGGGAGGATCGCGCACATGACAGCACTCGACCTCAGCAGCCCCGTGGCCGTCGTCGGCACCGGCACCATGGGCCAGGGCATCGCCCAGGTGGCGCTGGTCGCGGGCCACTCCGTACGGCTGTACGACGCCGTCCCTGGGCGGGCCCGGGAAGCGGCCGACGCGATCGCCGCCCGGCTCGACCGGCTCGTCGAGAAGGACCGGCTCACCGGCGCCGACCGGGACGCCGCGCGCGCCCGGCTGCTGCCCGCCGAGAGCCTCACCGAGCTCGCCGACTGCGCGCTGGTCGTCGAGGCCGTCCTGGAGCGGCTGGACGTGAAGCAGGAGCTGCTGCGCGCGCTGGAGGACGTCGTCGCCGAGGACTGTCTGCTCGCCACCAACACCTCGTCGCTGTCGGTGACCGCCATCGGCGGCGCCCTGCGCTTTCCGGGCCGCTTCGTGGGCCTGCACTTCTTCAACCCCGCCCCCCTGTTGCCGCTCGTCGAGGTCGTCTCCGGGTTCGCCACCGACGTCACCTCGGCCACGCGCGCGTACGAGACGGCACGCGCCTGGGGCAAGTCCCCGGTCGCCTGCGCCGACACCCCCGGCTTCATCGTCAACCGCATCGCCCGGCCGTTCTACGCGGAGGCCTTCGCGGTGTACGAGGCGCAGGGCGCCGACCCCGCCACCATCGACGCCGTCCTGCGCGAGTCGGGCGGCTTCCGGATGGGCGCCTTCGAGCTGACCGACCTCATCGGGCAGGACGTCAACGAGTCCGTCACGCACTCCGTGTGGCAGTCCTTCTTCCAGGACGTGCGCTTCACGCCGTCGCTCGCCCAGCGGCGGCTGGTCGAGTCCGGCCGGCTCGGCCGCAAGAGCGGGCAGGGCTGGTACGACTACCGCGAGGGCGCCGAGCAGTCCGAGCCGCACACCGCGGAGCCGGCCCGGCCGCCCGCGTACGTCGTCGTCGAGGGCGATCTGGGTCCGGCCGCCGAGCTGCTCGCGCTGATCCGCGAGGCGGGCATCCCGGTCCGCGAGGAGGAAGAGGACCACGGCACCCGGCTGGTCCTGCCCGGCGGCGGCCAGCTGGCCCTCGCCGACGGCCAGACCTCCGTGGAGTTCCGGGACGTCGTCTACTTCGACCTCGCGCTCGACTACCGCAAGGCCACCCGCCTCGCCCTGTCCGCCTCCCAGGACACCGCCCCGCAGACCCTCGCAGAGGCCACCGGCCTGTTCCAGGCGCTCGGCAAGAAGGTCAGCGTCATCGGCGACGTGCCCGGCATGATCGTCGCCCGCACGGTCGCGCGGATCGTCGATCTGGCGCACGACGCCGTCGCCAAGGGCGTCGCCACCGAGGAGGACATCGACACCGCCATGCGCCTGGGCGTCAACTACCCCCTCGGCCCCTTCGAGTGGAGCCGCCGCCTCGGACGCAACTGGGCGTACGCCCTCCTCGACGACCTGCACCTGCGCGACCCGTCCGGGCGCTACGCGCCGTCCCTCGCGCTGTACCGCCATGCGTACGCCACCGACAAGCGGGAGGGCAGCACCTCATGACCACCGCCAAGCGCGACACGTACACGCCGGAGACGCTGCTGTCGGTCGCCGTCCAGGTCTTCAACGAGCGCGGCTACGACGGCACCTCCATGGAGCACCTGTCCAAGGCGGCCGGCATCTCCAAGTCGTCGATCTACCACCACGTCACGGGCAAGGAGGAGCTGCTGCGCCGGGCCGTGAGCCGGGCGCTGGACGGGCTCTTCGGGATCCTCGACGAGGAGCACGCGCGCGTGGGGCGGGCCGCCGAGCGCCTCGAGTACGTCGTACGGCGCATGGTCGAGGTGCTCATAGCCGAGCTGCCGTACGTGACGCTGCTGCTGCGCGTGCGCGGCAACACGGACACCGAGCGGTGGGCCCTGGAACGGCGTCGCGACTTCGATCACCGGGTCGCCGAACTGCTGAAGGCGGCCGCCGCGGACGGGGACGTGCGCGGCGACGTGGAGGTGCGGCTCGCCACCCGGCTGGTCTTCGGGATGATCAACTCGATCGTCGAGTGGTACCGGCCCGACAGCCGGGGCATGAGCGAGCGTGAAGTGGCCGACGCAGTGGCGCGGTTGGTGTTCGGCGGGCTCAGGCAGGACTTCTGACGTTCAGCCCTGCGGCTCCAGGTCCTCTTCCTCGAACACCAGCAGTGTGCGCGTGCTGAGCACCTCCGGGATCGCCTGGAGCCGGGTGAGCACCAGCTCGCGCAGCGCCCGGTTGTCGGAGGTGTGCACCAGGAGCAGCACATCGAAATCGCCCCCGACGAGGGCGATGTGAGAGGCGCCGGGCAGCTGTCTGAGCTGCTCGCGCACCGTGCGCCAGGAGTTCTGGACGATCTTCAGGGTGATGTACGCCGATGTCCCCTGGCCGGCGCGTTCATGGTTCACGCGGGCACCGAAGCCGCGAATGACGCCGTCCTCGACGAGGCGGTTGATCCGCGCGTAGGCGTTCGCGCGCGAGACATGGACTCGTTCGGCGACGGACCGCACCGACGCGCGGCCGTCGGCCTGGAGCATCCGGAGGATGTCCTGATCTATGGCGTCGAGCGGGCGCGGCGGCGGAACGGCGGAGCCTGCCTCCGGGCCCTCGGCCATTTGTTCAGATGCCATGTCCCCCCGCCTCCCTACCATGGACGTAATGCGTCCATCTCAGGTTGTGGAGAACCGTTTGTCCACAGCCCGCGGGGGCCTGTAGCCAAAATGTGCCGTCGACCGAACAATCGGTAGGTGAGGCGCATCACAACCGACGCGCCTCTCGTAGCCGCTCCCACGAGGAGGTGCCGTCATGACGGTCATGGAGCAGCGTGGCGCGTATCGGCCGTCGCCGCCGCCCGCCTGGCAGCCCCGTACCGACCCCGCGCCGCTGCTGCCCGACGCGGCTCCGTACCGCGTCCTCGGCACCGAGGCGGCCGCCAAGGCCGACCCCGAGCTGTTGCGCCGGCTGTACACGCAGCTGGTGCGCGGCCGCCGGTACAACGCGCAGGCCACCGCCCTGACCAAGCAGGGCCGCCTCGCCGTCTACCCCTCCAGCACCGGCCAGGAGGCCTGCGAGGTCGCCGCCGCACTGGTTCTGCAGGACCGCGACTGGCTCTTCCCCAGCTACCGCGACACCCTCGCCGCCGTCGTACGCGGCGTGGACCCCGTCCAGGCCCTCACCCTGCTGCGCGGCGACTGGCACACCGGCTACGACCCGTACGCCCACCGCGTCGCCCCCCTGTGCACCCCGCTCGCCACCCAGCTCCCGCACGCCGTCGGCCTCGCGCACGCCGCCCGCCTCAAGGGCGACGACGTGGTCGCGCTCGCCCTGGTCGGTGACGGCGGCACCAGCGAGGGCGACTTTCACGAGGCGCTGAACTTCGCCGCCGTGTGGCAGGCCCCGGTCGTCTTCCTGGTCCAGAACAACGGCTTCGCGATCTCCGTCCCGCTCGCCAAGCAGACCGCCGCCCCCTCCCTGGCCCACAAGGCCGTCGGGTACGGCATGCCGGGCCGCCTGGTCGACGGCAATGACGCCGCGGCCGTGCACGAGGTTCTCGCCGACGCCGTACGGCACGCGCGCGCGGGAGGAGGTCCGACGCTCGTGGAGGCGGTGACGTACCGCATGGAGGCCCACACGAACGCGGACGACGACAAGCGCTACCGACCCGACTCCGAGGTCGAGGCCTGGCGGGACCATGATCCGATCGCGCTCCTGGAACGGGAGTTGACCGAGCGCGGCCTCATCGACGAGTCCGGCATCCGGCACGCGCGCGAGGACGCCGAGGCCCTCGCCGCCGACCTGCGCGCGCGCATGAACCAGGACCCGGTCCTCGACCCCAGGGACCTGTTCGCCCATGTCTATGCCGAACCCACGCCGCAACTGCGCGAGCAGCGGGACCAGTTGAACGCGGAGCTCCAGGCCGAGCAGGAAGGGACGCACCGATGACCACGGTCGCCGTGAAGCCCGCCACCATGGCGCAGGCCCTCACGCGCGCGCTCCGCGACGCGATGGCCGCCGACCCGGCCGTGCACGTCATGGGCGAGGACGTCGGCACGCTCGGCGGCGTCTTCCGCGTCACCGACGGGCTGGCCAAGGAGTTCGGCGACGACCGTTGCACGGACACGCCGCTCGCCGAGGCGGGCATCCTCGGGACGGCCGTCGGCATGGCCATGTACGGACTGCGCCCGGTCGTCGAGATGCAGTTCGACGCCTTCGCGTACCCCGCGTTCGAGCAGCTCATCAGCCACGTGTCCCGTATGCGCAATCGCACCCGCGGGACGATGCCGCTGCCGATCACCATCCGCGTGCCGTACGGCGGCGGAATCGGCGGCGTCGAACACCACAGCGACTCCTCCGAGGCGTACTACATGGCGACTCCGGGGCTCCATGTCGTCACGCCCGCGACCGTCGCCGACGCCTACGGGCTGCTGCGGGCCGCCATCGCCTCCGACGACCCGGTCGTCTTCCTGGAACCCAAGCGGCTGTACTGGTCGAAGGACGCCTGGAACCCGGACGACCCGCAGACCGTTGAACCCATTGGCCGCGCGGTGGTGCGGCGCTCCGGCCGGAGCGCCACGCTCATCACGTACGGGCCGTCCGTACCCGTCTGCCTCGAAGCCGCCGAGGCGGCACGGGCCGAGGGGTGGGACCTCGAAGTCGTCGACCTGCGCTCCCTTGTGCCGTTCGACGACGAGACGGTCTGCGCCTCGGTACGGCGGACCGGGCGAGCGGTCGTCGTACACGAGTCGGGCGGGTTCGGCGGGCCGGGCGGGGAGATCGCGGCCCGAGTCACGGAGCGCTGCTTCCACCACCTGGAGGCACCAGTGCTGCGCGTGGCCGGGTTCGACATCCCCTATCCGCCGCCGATGCTGGAGAAACACCACCTGCCCGGCATCGACCGGATCCTGGACGCCGTGGCGCGTCTGCAATGGGAGGCCGAGAGCTGATGGCACAGGTGCTGGAGTTCAAGCTCCCCGACCTCGGCGAGGGGCTCACCGAGGCGGAGATCGTGCGCTGGCTGGTGCAGGTCGGCGACGTCGTCGCCGTCGACCAGCCGGTCGTCGAGGTCGAGACGGCCAAGGCGATGGTCGAGGTGCCCTGCCCCTACGGCGGCGTGGTCACGGCCCGCTTCGGCGAGGAGGGCACGGAACTGCCCGTCGGGGCCCCGCTGCTGACGGTCGCGGTGGGCGCATCGGCCGCCGGCGGCGCGATCGACGGCTCGGGCGAGGGCTTGGGCGAGCGGGCGGCCGGGGGCTTGGGCGAGCGAGGTGCCGAGGGCTCGGACGCGGGCTCCGGCAACGTCCTCGTGGGCTATGGCACGGGTGCGCCTCCGGCGCGGCGCCGGAGGGTGCGTCCCGCGCCTCCGGCGGCTCCCGCGCGGGCGGGGACCTCACGGGAGGCTCCCGCGGCGCCAACGGCTCCATCGGCTCCGAAGTCGCCGGTCAGGTCCGCGGAAGGCCACACCAACGACGATGCAGCCCACCACGACGGCACCCGCGGTGACGGTCCTGTACCGGTGATCTCACCCCTCGTCCGGCGCCTCGCCCGCGAGAACGGGCTGGACCTGCGGGAGCTGACGGGCTCCGGCCCCGACGGGCTGATCCTGCGGGCGGACGTGGAGTACGCGCTGCGGGCCGCCGCCGCACAGGGACGCACAGCCCAGCCGACCGAGCCGCACACGCGCGTGTCGGCCGTTCCGGCCGCAGCCACCGAGCCTCACGCCCCTACTCCCGCCCCCGCCCCCGGCGGCACCCGCGTGCCGCTCAAGGGCGTCCGGGGCGCGGTTGCCGACAAGCTCTCCCGCAGTCGGCGCGAGATACCGGACGCGACCTGCTGGGTGGACGCCGACGCCACGGAGCTGATGCAGGCCCGCACCGCCATGAACGCGTCCGGGGGACCGAAGATCTCCCTGCTCGCCCTGCTGGCCCGGATCTGCACGGCGGCGCTCGCCCGGTTCCCCGAGCTCAACTCCACGGTCGACATGGACGCCCGGGAGGTCGTCCAGCTCGACCATGTGCACCTCGGCTTTGCCGCACAGACCGAGCGGGGGCTCGTCGTGCCCGTCGTACGGAACGCCCACGCGCGGAACGCCGAGGGGCTGACCGCGGAGTTCGCCCGGCTGACCGAGGCGGCCCGGGCCGGGACGCTCACGCCCGCGGAACTCACCGGCGGCACCTTCACGCTGAACAACTACGGCGTGTTCGGCGTCGACGGCTCCACCCCGATCATCAACCCCCCCGAGGCGGCCATGCTCGGCGTCGGCCGTATCGTCCCCAAGCCCTGGGTGCACGAGGGCGAGCTGGCGGTGCGGCAGGTCGTCCAGCTGTCGCTCACCTTCGACCACCGGGTGTGCGACGGCGGCACGGCGGGCGGCTTCCTGCGGTATGTCGCGGACTGTGTGGAACAGCCGGCGGTGCTGCTGCGGACCCTGTGATCGGCCGGTTCGCTCGCGTTCCCTGAGGTGGCGGAGGCACGCATACTCAGGGGGTGACAGAGAACCAGCCGCCCACGAGCCCCGCAGCCGGTGATGCCGACGGCTATGACGCCGTTGTGCTGGCCGGCGGTGCCGCGCGGCGGCTCGGCGGTGCGGACAAGCCCGGCGTACGCGTGGGCGGGCGGGCGCTGCTCGACCGGGTACTCGCCGCCTGCGCCGACGCACGGACCACGGTCGTCGTCGCCGATCCCCGTCCGACGGCTCGGCCCGTGACCTGGGCGCGCGAGGACCCGCCCGGGGGCGGTCCGCTCGCCGCCCTCGCAGCGGGCCTGCAGCACACCGCCGCCGACCGGGTGGTCGTGCTCTCCGCGGACCTGCCCTTCCTCGACGGACGGACCGTGGACCGCCTGCTGTCCACCCTGGACACGGCGGGCGAGGAAGACGAGGGCGGGGCCGACGGTGTCGTCCTCACCGACCCCACCGGCCGGGACCAGCCGCTCGTGGCCGCCTACCGCGCCCGGCACCTGCACCGGACGCTCGCGTCCCTCGGGACCGAACACGGTGGCCTCACCGGGCTGCCTCTGCGGCTCCTCACCGCCGCACTGAACCTCACGCGTATCTCCGACCCCGTCGCGTCCTTCGACTGCGACACCTGGGACGACATCGCCACCGCCAGGGCACGCATCAGGGAGCATGGTCACGTGTTGGATGAATGGATTTCCGCAGTCAAGGACGAACTGGGCATCGACCTCGAGGTCGACACCGGTGTGCTGCTCGACCTCGCCCGCGACGCCGCCCACGGCGTGGCGCGGCCCGCGGCACCGCTGACCACCTTCCTCGTCGGCTACGCCGCGGCCCGCGCCGGCGGCAGCCCCGAAGCCGTGGCCGAGGCCTCCCGCAAGGCGGCGGCCCTGGCGCAGCGCTGGGCGGAGGAGGACGCTGCCGACGACGCGAAGTCCGTCCCCGCGACCGACCCCCGCCCGGACGCCGGATGACCGCCCGCGGTATCCGCCACAGCGAGGACGACGAGGATCTCGGCGTCGAGGAGGTACTGGCTCTCGTGAAGGAGGACAGGGACACCGCGGCCATGCCCTCCCCGCAGGACGGCACCGGCGCGCACGACAGCCCTGCCCCGCTCCGGCACCAGGCCGCCCCGCGCGCAGCGGACGGGCGCCACAAGGCCACCCCATGGCCCGAGGCCCGCGAGACCGCAGCCCGCGCCGCTCGCGCCGGCGTCCGCCGCGCTCTCGTCTCCGTGCCCCTCGACGCAGCCCTGGGGCTCGTGCTGGCCGCTCCCCTCACCGCGCTCACCGACCTCCCCTCCTTCGACACCTCCGCGATGGACGGGTGGGCGGTCGCCGGACCCGGCCCTTGGGCGGTACGGGGCGAGGGCGTGCTGGCCGGGCAAGCGGAGCATGAGCCGCTCGCGGACGGTGAGGCCGTCCGGATCGCCACCGGCGCCCGTATCCCCCTGGACACGACCGCGGTGCTGCGCAGCGAGCACGGCCGCACGGACGACAAGGGCCGACTGCACGCCAGTCGCGAGCTGCCGCACGGGCAGGACATCCGCCCCCGCGGACAGGAGTGCCGTAGCGGCGACCACCTCCTGGCCCCCGGAACCCTCGTGACCCCCGCCGTGCTCGGCCTCGCCGCAGCCGCCGGATACGACACCCTCACCGCCGTTCCCCGCCCCCGCGCCGACGTTCTCGTACTCGGCGACGAACTGCTCACCGAGGGCCGGCCGCACGACGGACTCATCCGGGACGCGCTCGGCCCCATGCTGCCGCCCTGGCTGCGCGCGCTCGGCGCCGAGGTCACCGCGGTGCGCCGACTCGGCGACGACGCCGAAGCCCTGCACCGGGCGATCACCGGAAGTGACGCCGACCTCGTCGTCACCACGGGCGGCACCGCCGCGGGCCCCGTCGACCATGTCCACCCCACCCTGCGCCGCATGGGCGCAGAGCTCCTGGTGAACGGGGTCGAGGTGCGCCCCGGCCACCCCATGCTGCTGGCCCGCACCAAGG
The DNA here is from genome assembly GCF_042672405.1 of Streptomyces sp. NPDC127197. NCBI lineage: Bacteria > Bacillati > Actinomycetota > Actinomycetes > Kitasatosporales > Streptomycetaceae > Streptomyces > Streptomyces sp. NPDC127197. The sequence continues at coordinate 21,360 of NZ_JBHXVG010000017.1, forward strand.
AGAACCAGCACCTCGTCGGCCTGCCCGGCAACCCCCTCGCCGCCGTCTCCGGCCTGCTCACGCTCGCCGAGCCCGTCCTGCGGACACTGGCCGCCCGCCCGGCGCAGGAGCCGTACGCGCTGCCGGTGACGGACGCGGTGCACGGGCATCCGTACGACACCCGGCTGATCCCCGTCGTTCTGCGCGGCGACCGTGCGGTGCCGCTGCACTACAACGGTCCGGCCATGCTGCGGGGGGTCGCGGCCGCCGATGCTCTCGCGGTTGTACCGCCGGGCGGTGCTCGGCCCGGTCAGGAGGTGGAGCTCCTGGATCTGCCGTGGGCGGCGGCCGGGATCGGGGTGTGTTTCACGTGAAACGTCGCGCCGGGCCCTACTCGGCCGCCGCGGACACGGGTCGGCTGATGGTGATGACCCGGTCTCCCGGCCGGAGCTGGGCGCGCCGGCCCTCGTCGTAGTCCAGCACCTTCTTGTCGCGCACGACCGCCACGACCAGGTCCGCACACTCGCGGGGCGTCCGGCCCACCTCGTCCTGGGTGACCGCCCGCTCGATGAGGTCCATCCCGCTGCCGAGGGTCATCAGATCCTCCAGGGTCCGGGCCACGGGCGGGCTGGCCATGAACGTCCCCAGCAGCCGCCCGGCCGAGCTGGAACTGGTGACGACGGTGTCCGCGCCGCTCTGCTTGAGCAGCGGTACGTTCTCGTCCTCCCGGACGGCGGCGACGATCGTGGCGTGGCGGTTCAGCTGGCGTGCGGTGAGCGTGACCAGAGTGGCCGTCTCGTCGCGCTGCGGGGCGATGATCACGCGGGCGGCGCGGTGGAGCTCCGCCTTCAGCAGGGTCTCGGAGCGTGTGGCGTCGCCGGTGACCGCCACCAGGCCGTCGTCGCCGGCGGCCTCGGCCGCCTTGCCCTGCGTGTCCACGACGACGATCCGCTCCTTGCCGACGCCCTGTCCGATCAGCGTCTGCACGGCGTGCCGGCCCTTGGTGCCGTAGCCGATGACCACGACGTGATCCCGGGTACGGGCCCGCCACCGGTGGATGCGTACCTGCTGGCGGGTGCGCTCGGTGAGCACCTCCAGGGTCGTGCCGACCAGGATGATCAGGAACAGCACGCGCAGCGGCGTGATGACGAAGATGTTGGTGAGCCGGGCGCCGTCGCCGACCGGGGTGATGTCGCCGTATCCGGTGGTGGAGAGCGTGACGGTGGCGTAGTACGCGGCGTCCAGCAGGTCGAGGGAGCCGTCGGAGTTGTCGGTGTAGCCCTCGCGGTCGACGTAGACGATCAAGATGGTGATGACCAGCACCAGTATTGCCATGAACAGGCGCTTGAGGACCTGCTGGAGCGGCGGTACGACACCCTGCACGGGCATCGTGATCGAACGGCCCGCCTCCGCGTCGTCGCGTGCCTCCTTGCGTGAGCGGCTCCAGAGGGACCGCAGGATGGAGCGGGTCACCCTCCGGGAAGATGGCTGCTCGTCGTCCCTCATCGTCTGCCCCCTGCGGCCGTGATCCTGACAGTGGCCCCCATGGTTCCGCACAGCATCCGCAGCAGTCACCGAGCCCCCCGGCCCGACACGCCGCCCGGCCGGGCAGTCTCCGGGGCGCGGTAGCGTCGAGCCCGGTGCCGGACGGGCACCCGACTTCTCTGACACCGCTGGAGGTCTCCCTTGCGCGACCACACCGTCGTCGTCGGTTTTGGCACGAAGGGGCGGGCAGCGATCCAGGCCGTCTGCGCCAAGGGGCTGAAGAAGGAACAGGTTGTCGTGATCGACCCCAGCAGCAAGGCGATCGCCGCCGCGACGGACGAGGGCTACGCCGGCGTGGTCGGGGACGCGACCCGCAGCGATGTGCTGAAACGGGCCGAGGTGCAGCGGGCGGGGCAGATCGTCATCGCAACCGAGCGCGACGACACGGCCGTCCTCGTGGCGCTGACTGCCCGGCAGCTCAACTCGGGCGCGAAGATCGTGGCCGCGGTGCGGGAAGAGGAGAACGCGCCGCTGCTGAAGCAGTCCGGCGCCGACGAGGTCATCACCAGTGCCGGAGCAGCCGGCCGTCTGCTGGGCCTGTCCGTGCTCAGCCCCGCCGCCGGCCTGGTCATGGAGGATCTCATCCGGCAGGGCAGTCGCCTGGACGTCGTCGACCGGCCGGTCACCAAGGCCGAGGTGGGCAGGAGCCCGCGCGACATGGACGACCTGGTGATCAGCGTCGTACGCGGGCATCGGGTCCTGCACTACGACGATCCGGCCGTGGGTGCCCTGGAGCTGACGGACCGGGTGATCACCATCGTGCCTCGGGCCGCACCGGACAACCGGCGCGGCCCGAGGATCTGAGCGATGCCTACTTGCGGTTGTACAGCCGCATCGTGATCGGCCCGAAGACGAGCACGAACAGCCCGGCCCAGCCCAGCGACCAGGCGATCTCGTCGGCCGGCCAGTCGCCCCCCATCAGCCCCCGCACCGCCGAGGACAGATGCGTGACCGGGCTGTTGTTGACGAACGCCTGCAGCCAGCCCGGCATCGTGCTCGGGTCGACGAAGACGTTGGACAGGAAGGTCAGCGGGAAGATCACCATCATGCTGACGCCCATGACCGACTTCTCGGTGCGCAGCAGCAGCCCGAACATCGTCCAGATCCACGAGAACGCGAACGAGAAGACGATCAGCAGCGCGATCCCGGCGACCACTCCGCCGACCCCGCCGTCCGGCCGGTAGCCGAGGATCATGCCGACGGTGAGCATCACCACGGACGCGATGGTGTAGCGCAGCGCATCGCCCAGCAGGTAGCCGACCATCGTCGACGGCCGCCAGATGGGCAGGCTGCGGAACCGGTCGAACACGCCCTTCTCGATGTCGGTGTTGACCGAGACACCGGTGTACATCGTGATCATCACGACGGACATCACCAGGATGCCCGGCAGCAGGAACTGGATGTACTCCTTCGGTGAACCGGCCAGCGCCCCGCCGAACAGGTACGTGTACATCAGCACCATCATGATCGGGAACGCCGTGACGTCGAACAGCTGCTCCGGCACGTGCTTGATCTTGAGCATCGCCCGCCAGCCGAAGGTCAGCGACGCCGACAGCGCGCTCGGGCGCGGCGGCCGCTCCTTGGCGACGAGCAGCTCGGCCAGCGACTCGGTGCTGACGGGGGCCAGTTCCTTGGTCTCGGTGGGGGTCACGGTACTCATGCGGCTGCCCCGTCCTTCACGTCGTCGTGGGCCTGGTCGTGCACCTGGGTGTCATGTCCGGTGAGGGCGAGGAACACCTCGTCCAGGCTGGGCTGGCCCAGCGAGAAGTTGTCGACGACGATGCCGCCGCGGGCCAGCTCGGCGAGCGCCTGGGCGGCCTGCTCTGCCGCGCCCTGACCGTTCGCCGCACCGGCGCCGACCCGGGCCGTCAGCGCCACGGGATCCGGTTCCAGCTGTACGTCCGCCTGCAGCACCAGCCGCAGCACCCGCGAGGCCTCCGGCCGCTGCTCCGGATCCCGCAGCCGCAGATGTACGGACCCGGCTCCGACGGACGACTTCAACTCGCCCTTCGTCCCCTCGGCGATCACCTTGCCGCGGTCGATGACGGCGATCCGCGAGGCCAGTTGGTCGGCCTCGTCCAGATACTGCGTGGTCAGCAGCACGGTCGTGCCCTGGGCGACGACCGCGCGCACGATGTCCCACACCTGGTTGCGGCTGCGCGGGTCCAGGCCGGTGGTCGGCTCGTCGAGGAAGAGCAGGTCGGGCGTGTTCAGGATGGACGCGGCGATGTCGATACGGCGCCGCATGCCGCCGGAGTAGTTCTTGACCTGCTTGCCGGCGGCGTCCGTCAGCCCGAAGGCCTCCAGCAGCTGGGCAGCACGCTCACGTGCGGCCTTCTTGCCGTGGCCGAGGAGCCGGCCGAGCAGGACCAGGTTCTCCGTGCCGGTCAGGTCCTCGTCGACGGACGCGTACTGACCGGTCAGGCTGACCCGGCTGCGCACCTCGTCCGCCTCCCGGACGACATCGCGTCCAAAGACATGCGCCTCTCCACCGTCCGGCCTGAGCAGGGTGGCGAGCATCTTGACGGTGGTCGTCTTCCCGGCGCCGTTCGGACCGAGAACGCCGTACACCGTGCCGGTGGGTACGGCCAGGTCGACGCCGTCGACGGCCCTGGTCTCGCCGAACGTCTTCACCAAGCCCGCTGTCTCAATGGCCAGACCGGGCGTCTGCTGGCTCATATGGGGTGTCCTTCCGCGTACTCCGGTTACGCATGGGAGACCTCCACGGTTGCGCAAACTCATCGGTCGCGCACAGGGATTTCTCACGGGTTCGGCCCAGCGACGGAGGGGGGTTCGGCCGGACGACTGAGGAGACTCGGTCCGGCGACGGGGGAGGTTCGGTCCGGAGGGGGGTGGCTCGGTCCGGCGACGGGGAAGGTTCGGTCCAGTAGCGTCCCCCTTATGCATGCGATCACGATTCCCGAACCTGGTGGGCCCGAGGCGCTGGTGTGGGACGAGGTCCCGGATCCGGTGCCCGGCGAGGGCGAGGTCCTGGTCGAGGTGGCGGCCAGCGCCGTCAACCGGGCCGACATCCTGCAACGGCAGGGCTTCTACAACCCGCCGCCCGGTGCGTCCCCCTACCCCGGCCTGGAGTGCTCCGGGCGCATTGCCGCGCTCGGAGCGGGCGTCGCCGGGTGGGCCGTCGGCGACGAGGTCTGCGCGCTGCTCTCCGGAGGCGGCTACGCCGAGAAGGTCGCCGTCCCGGCCGGCCAGCTGCTGCCCGTTCCCTCGGGTGTGGGCTTGCAGCAGGCCGCAGCGCTGCCCGAGGTGACCTGCACGGTCTGGTCGAACGTCTTCATGGTCTCCCACCTCCGCCCCGGCGAGACCCTCCTCGTGCACGGCGGGTCCAGCGGCATCGGCACCATGGCGATCCAGCTCGCCAAGGCCGTCGGCGCCAAGGTCGCTGTCACGGCCGGAACCGAGGAGAAGCTGGAGCGCTGTGCCGAGCTGGGCGCCGACATCCTGATCAACTACCGGGACCAGGACTTCGTCGAGGAGGTCAGGAAGGCCACCGACGGCGCCGGGGCCGACGTCATCCTCGACAACATGGGCGCCAAGTACCTGGACCGCAACGTCCGCACCCTCGCCGTCAACGGCCGGCTCTCGATCATCGGCCTGCAGGGCGGCGTCAAGGGCGAGCTGAACATCAGCGCGCTCCTGAACAAGCGGGCGGCGATCAGCGCGACCTCGCTGCGCGCCCGCCCGCTCGACGAGAAGGCGGCGATCGTCGCGGCCGTACGCGAGCACGTCTGGCCCCTGCTCGCGGCCGGCCACGTCCGCCCGGTCGTCGACCGCGAACTCCCGATGCGTGAGGCCTCCGCGGCCCACCGTCTGGTGGAGGAGAGCGGCCACATCGGAAAGGTCCTGCTCACCACGTCCTGATCGTCAGCCCTGGCTCCGGCGCACCCGAAGGGCGACGAAGGCGAGCCCGAGCCCGAGTCCGATCAGCACCAGACCGCTGCCCAGCGGCAGGATCTTCAGCACCGGTTCGCCAGTGGCCTCGGACTCCGCGACGGCCTGCCGCACCGGCTCTTCCTGCCCCGGCGGCGCGGTGGGCGCGGCCTCGTCGGACGCCGGCGGTGATGCGGACACGTCGTCGTCGGCGCCGTCCCCTGTCGGCGGTGCCGTCGCGGCCCCGGTCGCTGCCGGCTCCTGCCGCCCCGGCCGCGCCCGCCCCTCACCCGCCCGGCTTCCGGCCCGCGTCGGCTCACCGGCGGACGCGGAGCCGGAGGGGGTGACGCTCGGCGAGGGCGGCTTCGCGTCGTACGTCGACACGGCCCCGTACGTCGATACGGCCCCGTACGTCGAAACGCTGCCGTACGACGAAACGGCCCCGCACGAGACCACGGCCACTCCCACCACCCCCATCCCAACCCCCACAGACACCCCCGTCGCACGCCATATGCGCAGCCATGGAGTCACGTCGGTGACCCCCTCCCGGAGCCAGGTTCGCCACAATCGGAACGATCAACGGAACAAGCCTCACATCTGCTACCGATACCGGCATTCCGGATGACTCCGAGTGGTCGTAATCGGTGGATCACCCACCACAGGGGGCACCGCGGTGATGAGGTGTACCGGTGCGAGAGAATGGCGGCATGGAGATGCCGAGGAACGAAAGGTCGCCGGAGAACGCCCAGAAGATCCTGGTCGTGGGCCAGGACGGTATGGCTCTCGGTGGCGGCACGGACGAGGACTCCCACGAGATCCCGGTGACCGAGCAGGTCGAGCAGCCGGCCAAGGTCATGCGGATCGGCAGCATGATCAAGCAGCTGCTCGAGGAGGTGCGTGCTGCTCCTCTGGACGAGGCCAGCCGGGTCCGGCTCAAGGAGATCCACGCCAGCTCGGTGAAGGAGCTGGAGGACGGCCTGGCACCGGAGCTCGTCGAGGAACTGGAGCGACTCTCCCTGCCGTTCACGGACGAGGCGACCCCCAGCGACGCAGAACTGCGGATCGCGCAGGCACAGTTGGTCGGCTGGCTGGAAGGCCTCTTCCACGGGATCCAGACGACGCTGTTCGCCCAGCAGATGGCCGCGCGTGCCCAGCTGGAGCAGATGCGCCGCGCCCTCCCGCCGGGCGTCGCCTACGAGGGCAACGACGACCCGCGCGCGGGTGGCCGCTCGGGCGGGCCGTACCTGTAGGCCCGCCGGGTCCGCCAGGGTAGGCAGACAGCCCCACAGCAGAAAGGCCCGGCACGTGCCGGGCCTTTCCTTCCAAGCGCCTTGAGTGCCCGTCCCGTCAGGCCGACGGAGGATTGCCCGTCGAAACGCTGAGTTCGATCTCCGGCATCTCCTGCGGGTCGACATCCTTACCGGCGGACGGGAACTGGTCCATCACCGTGCCGTCGCCGTAGGTGTTCTCGTCGACGTCCTTGATGCTCATCTGCCAGCCGGCGGCCTGGAAGCAGGCCTTGACCGAGTCAATGTTCTTGAACTGGAAGTCGGGAACCTGGATCTTGTCGGGGTCGTTGTACGACTCCTCCGGTTCCGTGCACTCCTCCTTGTCGATGGTCTTCGACGTGTCCGGCCCGCGGTAGCCCGCCGCCTTGGTGGCCGAGGCGGACGCGCTGGCGTCGCCGCCCCCGCCCTCGTTGTTGCTGTCGCCGCCGCTCAGCGTCAGCGCCGCGATCAGGCCGCCGACCGCGATCACCGCGACGACGATCGAGCCGATGATCACCGGCTTGTTGCTCTTGCCCCCGCCCGCAGGTGCCTGGGGCTGCGGCGTGATGTTGTACGGCGGCGGCGTGGACGGGGTCGGCTGCGGCGAGTACGCGGACGGGTTCGGCGTCTGGTAGCCGCCCTGCTGCGGATAGCCGTACGCCGGGGAAGGCGTCGGAGTGCCGTACGGGTTCGGAGTCGGCGTCGGCTGGTACGGCGTCTGGACGCCCCCCGTGGGCGCCGGGGTGGACTGGTCGACCGGTGGGAACACCGCGGAGCCGACGCCCGCGCCGCTCTGCGTCTGGGTGCCCGGCACGATGCTCGGCGGGGCCGCCTGGTAGGACGCGGCCACGCGCAGGCACTCGTCGCGCATGGACGCGGCGGTCGGGAAGCGCTCGTTCGGCTTCTTCTTCAGCGCGCGGGTGACCAGCGCGTCGACGGCCGGCGGCAGGGAACGGTTGATCGAGGAGGGCGCGACCGGCTCCTCCTGCACGTGCGCGTACGCGATGGCCAGCGGTGAGTCCGCGTCGAACGGCAGCCGCCCGGTGACCAGTTGGAACAGCATGATGCCGACCGAGTACAGGTCGGACCGGGCATCCACCCCGCGGCCCAGCGCCTGTTCCGGCGAGAGGTACTGCGGGGTGCCGACGACCATGCCGGTCTGTGTCATCGAGGTCACGCCGGACTGCATGGCACGGGCGATGCCGAAGTCCATGACCTTGACGACGCCGCGCTTGGTCATCATCACGTTGCCCGGCTTGATGTCCCGGTGGACCAGGCCCATCTCGTGGCTGATCTCCAGCGCCGCGAGCACGTCCGCGGTGATCTTCAGCGCCTTGTCGGCGGGCATCGCGCCGTACTGCCGTACATCCTCGTCGAGGACCGACCCCAGCGGGCGGCCCTCGATGTACTCCATGACGATGTACGGCGTTGTCATGGAGTCGAGCTCGTCCTCGCCGGTGTCGAAGACGGAGACGATGTTTGTGTGCGTGAGCTTTGCCACCGCCTGCGCCTCGCGGCGGAAGCGCTCGCGGAAGGCCTGTTCGCGACCCAGTTCGGTGTGCAGCGTCTTGATTGCGACCTGACGGTCGAGCACCGAGTCGTATGCGAGGTGCACCGAGGCCATGCCGCCCTGGCCGAGCAGATCACGCAGTTGATAGCGGCCGCCGGCGAGCGCCCGTCCCGCGTACCGGCCCTGTGCGCCGTCCTGGCTCATCTTTCTGCGTCCCCCATAGGCGCCGCGGCAGCGGTGCCGCTGTGCTCCCGCGTTGATCGAATGTCATTGATCGAATGTCGTTGATCGAATGTGTTATTCCCGGCCAAGTCTGCCCCAGGGCACTGACACGTCAAGCTCGGTGCCCGTTCCGTGACCGTACGCGAAAGAAGCGTCGCGGAAGCGTTACAGCGGCCGTACGGCCGGTACACAGGATTTGCACGACGCAACGGCGCGAGGGTTTGATGACCGGTTCGACGGGCGGTCTGTCCCGGGCCGGTCCCGGTATCCATCTGGGACCGGCGGCTTGCGCGGAGGCTGTAGCGTGGCCGACGGAGACCGTAACAACACCGCGCGCACCGCGGGCAGAAACGACGGCGAGGACTGATGGCACAGCAGCAGCGCGCTCAGGGCCCGTCCGACCCCGAGGCGACTGGCGGCGGGATGTCAGATGCGCCGGAAATGTGGGGTAACGGAGGGCTTGTCGGGGACGGCCGGTATCGGCTGACCCGCAGACTCGGCCGGGGCGGCATGGCCGAGGTGTTCGCGGCCGAGGACGTGCGCCTCGGGCGCACCGTGGCGGTCAAGCTGCTGCGCTCCGATCTCGCCGAGGACCCGGTGTCCAAGGCCCGCTTCACGCGCGAGGCCCAGTCCGTGGCGGGCCTCAACCATCACGCGATCGTCGCCGTGTACGACTCCGGCGAGGACTTCGTGGGCGGCCAGTCGGTGCCGTACATCGTGATGGAGCTGGTCGAGGGCCGCACCATCCGCGATCTGCTGCTCAACGCCGAGGCGCCCGGCCCGGAGCAGGCCCTGATCATCGTCTCCGGTGTCCTTGAGGCGCTCGCCTACTCGCACCAGCACGGCATCGTGCACCGCGACATCAAGCCGGCGAACGTCATCATCACCCACAACGGCGCCGTGAAGGTGATGGACTTCGGCATCGCCCGCGCCCTGCACGGCGCGTCCACGACGATGACGCAGACCGGCATGGTCATGGGCACCCCGCAGTACCTCTCCCCGGAGCAGGCCCTCGGCAAGGCCGTCGACCACCGCTCCGACCTGTATGCGACCGGCTGTCTGCTGTACGAACTCCTCGCGCTGCGCCCGCCGTTCGTCGGCGAGACCCCGCTGTCGGTGGTCTACCAGCACGTCCAGGACATCCCGACGCCGCCGTCCGAGGCCTCCGACGCCTCGCCGCCGGAGCTCGACGGCCTCGTCATGCGCTCGCTCGCCAAGGACCCCGACGACCGCTTCCAGACCGCCGAGGAGATGCGCGGGCTGGTCCAGTACGGCCTGCAGATGCTGTACGACCAGGGCGGCCACACCGGCACCTGGAACACCGGCCCGGTGAACCTGCACGAGGGCGGTCAGACCCCGGCGAGGGGCATGGCGGGCACGACCGTGCTGCCGCACTCGGCCGAGGGCACCACGCAGATCCCGCAGCCGATCCTGCCGCCCTACGGCGGTGGCGACGACGGCGGTTTCGAGGGGCACGGCAACAAGGGCAGCGGCCGCGGCAAGCTGTGGATCCTCGCCGCCCTCGCCGTGATCGCCGTGGTGGCCGGTGTTGCGCTGGCGTTGCAGAACACCGGCGACGGCAAGGGCGGTACCGACACCCCGAAGTCGCCGACCGCCTCGCAGACCACCGAGGACGACAAGGCCAGCGAGACGCCGAGCGAGGAGGAGTCCGAGCAGCCCACGGACACCTCGACGGAGGAGGACACGGGCACGGGCGGCGACTGGGACTACACACCGGAACCCACGCCTTCGTACACGCCGTCCGCGACCCCGAGTGGTGAGCCGACGGAGACCGCGCCGACGGACACCACGCCGACGGACACCACGCCGACCGAAACGGGCGGCACGGACACCGGTGGCACGGACACGGGCGGCACGGACACCGGTGGCACGAACACGGGCGGCACGGACACGGGCGGCACGGACACCGGTGGCACGAACACCGGAGGCGCCGACGTCGGTGGCGCGGCCAACAGCGGCGCCGACGGGGGTCTCGGCTGACCGTCTCCACGCGCGCGTGAGGCCGGCCCTGAGCGGCTTCACGCGCGCGTGCCGTTTCCCGGCCCGCCCGGGCGCCCGCGCAGCCGTTTCCGGCGTCCTGCCCGGACGTCACGCCACGAACGCCCCGCACACCGCCTCGTACTCCCGCGTCCACCACACCGCGAGCGCCGAAGCGGCCGGGAACTGGGAGTCCGCGCGGGTGTCGCCGCGTTCGTAGTGCCAGCGCAGCATCCAGAAGTCGTTCAGGCGCTCCCACCACACGCGGTGCACGGCCGCCGCGAGCTCCGAGGGCGCCGCTCCGGCGGCACGCCGGTACGCGCGCGCGTACGCCCGCACCTTGGGCAGGTCGAGGGTGCCCGCCGGGCGTACGAAGAAGATCGCGGCGGCCCGTACGGCCTCCTCCGCGCGGGGCTGGACGCCGAGCCGGTCCCAGTCGACGATCGCGGCCGGGGCGTCCCCCTGATAGAGCAGGTTGAACGGGTGGAAGTCGCCGTGCACCCAGCCCACCGAGCCACCGCGCGGGGGACGCCGGTCCGCGTGCCGCTCCAGCAGCGTGCGCCGTTCCAGGAGCCGGTGCCGGGCGAGTTCGTCGAAGGAGTCGGCGGGGCGGTGCCGGCGTACGCGCGCGAGGAGGTCGTCGATGAGGTCGAACGTGTCGGCGGGGTCGGCGCTCTCCACAGGGTGGGGGCTCGTGGCCGGGGGCGTGCGCCCCTTGGGCGGCATCACGCGCTCCAGGCTCGCGTGGACCGCCCCCAGCAGCGCGCCGAGCCGGGTGCACTGACCGGTGCTGAGCTGGCCGCCGTGCCGGTGCCGGCCGTCGATCCACGGGTGCAGGGCGTACGCATGGCCGCCGACGACCGCGACCGTGCGCCCGTCCCGGCCGGCCAGCGGCGGGGCCACCGGGACGCCGAGGTCGGCCAGGCGCTGGGTCGCCCGGTGCCGGCGTTCGATCGCGGCGGGGTCGGCGGTGTCAGGGTCGAAGTGGTGCTTGAGGAAGTAGCGGCCGCGCGTCGTGCACAGCCGGTAGCCGCGGTTGAGCAGCCCCTGGTCGACCGGATCGCAGGTGAGGGCGGAACCGGCGGAGTATTGGCGTAGAAGAGCGCTCAACGGGGGCGCGTGGAGCGCAGGGGGTGGTACACATGGGCGCGGCACGCGCCAGATGCTAGGGCACCCGGCGAGCCTGTGAGCTGGGCGTTGTCACAGGAAGTCGTCGATGGTCGCTTTCGGTCACAAGTGGGTGATCCCGCTCGCGCACTCTCGTGATCGTCAAGGAAAATAACCTGATTTCCCCTTCTTCGTGCAAGAAGACTGTGTCACACACCAACTCTTCCCGTGTCGCGGGTGCGCGGGATAACGTGCCCGTGTTCCGGCCCCCTGCAAGGCTGTGACCTGGGCCCCTTCCCGACTTTGCGATTTACTTGGATTTCCAAGCAAAAACGCAGGTCAGGAGGGGTTACACAGAAATGTGGAGCACTGGGTAACGTGCCTCTTGCAGGGCGCTCGCCGGGGCACCTGTCACGCCTGTTCCCGGCCGAGTGGCACCCACCCCGTGCCCGAGGGTCGGATCAGGTGAGCCGCACTGGCCTACCGGCAACCCCGGGGGCCGGACCGACGGAGGAGCACACGTGACCGTGGAGAGCACTGCCCCGCGCAAGCCGCGACGCAGCGCCGGAAGCAAGGCCGGGTCCACCGGCGCCGAAGCAACCGACGCCACCGGCACCCAGCGCACCACCCGCACGACCGCCAAGAAGACCACCGCCAAGAAGGCCACGCCCGCCAAGCGGGCCGCCGGCGCCAAGAAGGCCACGGGCGCCGCCCAGACCGCCGGCCCCGAGCTGGTGCAGCTGCTGACGCCCGAGGGCGAGCGCGTCCGGAACGCCGACACCGCCGCGTACGACGAGTACGTCGCCGACATCACCCCCGAAGAGCTGCGCGGCCTGTACCGCGACATGGTGCTCACCCGCCGCTTCGACGCCGAGGCCACCTCCCTGCAGCGCCAGGGCGAGCTGGGCCTGTGGGCCTCACTGCTCGGCCAGGAGGCCGCCCAGATCGGCTCCGGCCGGGCCCTGCGCGACGACGACTACGTCTTCCCGACCTACCGCGAGCACGGCGTCGCCTGGTGCCGCGGTGTCAACCCGACCAACCTGCTCGGCATGTTCCGCGGCGTCAACAACGGCGGCTGGGACCCGAACGGCAACAACTTCCACCTCTACACGATCGTCATCGGCTCCCAGACGCTGCACGCCACGGGCTACGCCATGGGCGTCGCCAAGGACGGCGCCGACTCCGCGGTCATCGCCTACTTCGGTGACGGAGCCTCCAGCCAGGGCGACGTCGCGGAGTCGTTCACGTTCTCCGCGGTCTACAACGCCCCCGTGGTGTTCTTCTGCCAGAACAACCAGTGGGCGATCTCCGAGCCGACCGAGAAGCAGAGCCGCGTCCCGCTCTACCAGCGCGCGCAGGGTTACGGCTTCCCCGGCGTCCGCGTCGACGGCAACGACGTGCTGGCCTGTCTCGCCGTCACCAAGTGGGCGCTGGAGCGGGCCCGCAGCGGCGAGGGCCCGACGCTGGTCGAGGCGTACACGTACCGCATGGGCGCCCACACCACCTCCGACGACCCCACCCGGTACCGGGGTGACGAGGAGCGGCTGGCCTGGGAGGCGAAGGACCCGATCCTGCGCCTTCGCCGCCACCTGGAGTCCGCAAACCACGCGGACGAGGGATTCTTCGCGGAACTCGAGGCGGAGAGCGAGGCGTTGGGCAGGCGAGTGCGCGAAGCGGTCCGTGCCATGCCGGACCCGGACCACTTCGCCATCTTCGAGAACGTGTACGCGGACGGGCATGCGCTCGTCGACGAGGAGCGAGCCCAGTTCGCCGCCTACCAGGCGTCGTTCGCGGACGTAGAGGGGGTCTGAACATGGCCGTGGAGACTGTGACATCCAAAAACATGGCCCTGGCCAAGGCGATCAACGAGTCGCTGCGCCGCGCCCTGGAGACCGACCCCAAGGTCGTCATCATGGGCGAGGACGTCGGCAAGCTCGGCGGCGTGTTCCGCGTGACCGACGGACTGCAGAAGGACTTCGGCGAGAGCCGCGTCATCGACACCCCCCTCGCCGAGTCGGGCATCGTCGGTACGGCGATCGGCCTGGCCCTGCGCGGCTACCGCCCGGTCGTGGAGATCCAGTTCGACGGTTTCGTCTTCCCGGCGTACGACCAGATCGTCACCCAGCTCGCGAAGATGCACGCGCGCTCGCTGGGCAAGGTCAAGCTCCCGGTCGTCGTCCGCATCCCCTACGGCGGCGGCATCGGCGCGGTCGAACACCACTCCGAGTCCCCGGAGGCGCTGTTCGCGCACGTGGCGGGCCTGAAGATCGTGTCGCCGTCCAACGCCTCGGACGCCTACTGGATGATGCAGCAGGCCATCCAGAGCGACGACCCGGTGATCTTCTTCGAACCCAAGCGGCGCTACTGGGACAAGGCCGAGGTCAACACGGAGGCGATCCCCGGCCCGCTGCACAAGGCACGGGTCGCCCGCGAGGGCACCGACCTCACTCTCGTCGCGTACGGCCCGATGGTGAAGCTCTGCCAGGAAGTCGCGGACGCGGCCGCCGAGGAGGGCCGCTCCCTGGAGGTGCTGGACCTGCGCTCGGTCTCCCCGCTCGACTTCGACTCGATCCAGGCCTCGGTGGAGAAGACCCGCCGCCTGGTGGTCGTCCACGAGGCGCCGGTGTTCTTCGGTTCCGGTGCGGAGATCGCCGCCCGGATCACGGAGCGCTGCTTCTACCACCTGGAGGCCCCGGTGCTCAGGGTCGGCGGCTACCACGCCCCGTATCCGCCGGCCCGCCTGGAGGAGGAGTACCTGCCCGGCCTGGACCGGGTGCTGGACGCCGTCGACCGCTCGCTGGCGTACTGAGGAGAGGGTCGTGACGACGATGACGGAAGCTTCCGTACGCGAGTTCAAGATGCCCGACGTGGGCGAGGGCCTGACCGAGGCCGAGATCCTCAAGTGGTACGTCCAGCCCGGCGACAAGGTCACCGACGGCCAGGTGGTGTGCGAGGTCGAGACCGCGAAGGCGGCCGTCGAACTCCCCATCCCCTATGACGGCGTGGTCCGCGAGCTGCACTTCCCCGAGGGCACGACGGTGGACGTCGGCACGTCGATCATCGCGGTGGACGTGAGCGGCGGCGCACCGGCACCGCAGGCGCCCGCCGAGCCGCAGCAGGCGCCGGCGCAGGAGGAGCCGAAGCCGGAGGGCCGCCAGCCGGTCCTCGTGGGGTACGGCGTGGCCACGTCCTCCACCAAGCGCCGCCCCCGCAAGGGCCCCGAGGCCCCGGCCCAGCAGGCCTCGGCCGCGATCCAGTCCGAGCTGAACGGCCACGGGACACCGACGACGGCCACCCCGGCGCCGCCGCCCACGGCTCCCACCACGCCTCCGCAGCAGCGCCCCCTCGCCAAGCCGCCGGTGCGCAAGCTGGCCAAGGACCTCGGCATCGACCTGGCGACGGTCACCCCGACCGGCCCGGACGGCATCATCACCCGCGAGGACGTCCACGCGGCGGCGGCCCCGCCGAAGGCGCCCGAGCCGGTGACGCCGGCCCCGGTCGCGACCCCGGCACCGGTGGCCACGTACGACTCGACCCGCGAGACCCGGATCCCGGTCAAGGGCGTCCGTAAGGCCACGGCCGCCGCCATGGTCGGCTCGGCCTTCACCGCGCCGCACGTCACGGAGTTCGTGACGGTCGACGTGACGCGCACGATGAAGCTGGTCGAGGAGCTGAAGGAGGACAAGGAGTTCACGGGCCTGCGCGTGAACCCCCTGCTGCTCATCTCCAAGGCCCTCCTGGTCGCGATCAAGCGCAACCCGGACATCAACGCGTCCTGGGACGAGGCCAACCAGGAGATCGTGGTCAAGCGCTACGTCAACCTGGGCATCGCCGCGGCCACCCCGCGCGGCCTGATCGTCCCCAACATCAAGGACGCGCAGGACAAGACCCTGCCGCAACTGGCCGAGGCGCTGGGCGAGCTGGTCTCGACGGCCCGCGAGGGCAAGACGTCCCCGTCGGCCATGCAGGGCGGCACGATCACCATCACCAACGTCGGCGTCTTCGGCGTCGACACCGGCACGCCGATCCTGAACCCCGGCGAGTCCGCGATCCTCGCGGTCGGCGCGATCAAGCTCCAGCCATGGGTCCACAAGGGCAAGGTGAAGCCACGCCAGGTCACGACACTGGCGCTCAGCTTCGACCACCGGCTGGTGGACGGGGAGTTGGGGTCGAAGGTCCTTGCGGACGTGGCGGCGATCCTGGAACAGCCGAAGAGGTTGATCACCTGGGCGTGACGCGTCGGGGACCGGCACGTTGAATTACGAAGGGGCGGCCGCAAGTTCGGATTGCGGCCGCCCCTTCATTCATGAGCTGGCTCAGAGCGATCGAGCACGTAGACCGGCACACCATCCTCACTCGCGCCCACACTCACCGCCGAAGGGCACCGCGCCACTCGCCCTCACGTGGCGTCGAAGGACCAGAAGAGCCGAGTTCGTTCTCGGAGACCGCGATCAGACCCACGTCCCAGTCGTGATCGCTGAACGGGTCACAGCCGGTGATGGAGTGGTAGAAGTCCGGTGGGTCACCTGGCCCGTACCAGCCGTTGGTGAAGAACTGGCTGGTTGGAGAGGAGAAACGGGCGAGGAGCACCCTCGCCTTCTCCTCGAGCCCGGGGCGGCGGTCCTCGAAGCCCGGCTCCTTGGTGACATCCAGCCAGTTGGTCGTGATCGCGACCAGGAGTTGCTCGGCCGAAGCCCGGGGAATCTTCCGGAGTCTGGACCGCCAGTCAGGGCCCGGAGTTGCGAAAGGGACCAGCCAGTCTGCCCGCCACTCCTCGTCGCCCTCCTGGTAGAGCTCCAGTGACCGCCAGGCGCGCGGATCCGAGACCTCCTTGCGCAGCAGCGCGAGAGCGTCCTGGGACCAGTCCTCGTGGGTGCGGGGTCCCACCGCGACGATCGAGTACCGCCGCTCGTACACGGTCAGGGCGTTCGCCCAGGATGCGGCATCCGGTGCTGTCATCGGCTCTCCCGGGAAGGGTGGATCGGCCGGCGATGAAAGGGCCCACCGCTCGACTGCGGTGGGCCCCCTTCGTACGGATGCTGTGTGTTCCTTCGGTCAGTCCCGCTGGGCGCCCGACGGCAGCGTGCGCAGTTGCATCGTGCTCGCCGTGCTGCTGCCGAAGGCGTAGTCCATCAGCTTCGCGGCGTCCGTGAAGCGGTACTGGTCGTTGAGGAGTACGCCGACGACCGTCTTGCCGTCACGGGTTCCGGCGAAGACGAGGCAGGGGCCGGCCGGGGTGTTGGTGCCCGTCTTCACGCCGATCGCGCCGCTGTAGGAGCCCAGCAGCTGGTTGGTGTTGTACCAGGTGTACGTGCGGGTGCCGCCGGTGCTCGTCGTCGCGTACTGCACGGTCTTCGTCTTCTTCACGATGCCCGCGAACGTCGAGAACGTCATCGCGCTGCGGGTGAGCTTGGCGAGGTCGCGCGGGGTCGTGTAGTTCGTGTTCTGTGTCGAGTTGCCGTCGAACGAGTCGAAGTGCGTGTTGGTCAGGCCGAGCGCCTCGGCCTTCTTGTTCATCTTGGCGATGAAGTTCTTGGTGCGGGCCGCGACCGTCGTGCCGGTGCCGAACTTGTCCGCGAGGGCCATCGCGGCGTCGCAGCCGGACGGCAGCATCATCGCGTGCAGCAGCTGGCGCACGCTGACCTTGTCGCCGGTCTTCAGGTCCGCGGTGCTCGCGCCCTTGGCGGCGACGTAGTCCCGGTAGGCCTGCTTGATGGTGACCTTGGTGTCCAGGTTCACGTCCGGGATGGCCAGCACGACGCGGGCCGTCATGATCTTGGTGGTGCTCGCCATCGGCCGCTTGGTGTCGGCGTACTTGCTGTAGAGCGTGGAGCCCGTCGCACTGTTGAGCATGAACGCGCCCTTGGCGCTGACCGTCGGGGCGGTCGCCGCCTGGGCGGGTGCGGTCAGGGCGCCGCCCGCGACCAGCGCGCCGGTGGTGGCGACGACGGCTGCGGCTCTGCGGAAACGTACGCCCTTGATGCCGGTTATCACTATGAACGCTCCGAGTGTGCGAAATGCCCGGTAAGGCATCTGCGATGTGGAGGGGGGAGGCTCTGAGGAGACTCGCGAGGAGCGTTCGGGGATGTACGGCCCGGCATAACGAAATCACCACGGTGACCGAGGAACGTCCAAGGGGGCGGCCGCCGTCGAGCGGTCCGCCCCCTTGCCGGTGAGCCGGTGAGCCGGTCGTCCTGGGCGTCAGCCCAGGCTGGTGAAGCCGTAGTTCATCAGCTTCTTCGCGTCCGTCTCACGCTGGGCGATCGAGGAGGAGGCGAGCACCGTGCCGATGACCGTCTTGCCGTTGCGGGTGGCGGCGAAGACGAGGCAGTACTTGGCCTCCGGGCCGGAACCGGTCTTCACGCCGATCGCGCCGCTGTAGGTGCCGAGCAGGCCGTTGGTGTTCTTCCACGGCGCCATCGTGCGGACGCTGCCGGTCTTCGTGATCGTCTTCGCCGTGTACGACTTCGTCTTGACGATCGTGCGGAACGTGGAGCTCTTCATCGCGCTGCTGGCGAGCTTGGTCAGGTCGCGCGGCGTCGAGTAGTTCGCTCCGTTGCCGATGCCGTCGAAGGAGTCGAAGTGCGTGTTCGTCAGGCCGAGGTTCCTCGCGGTGGTGTTCATCTTGCCGATGAACGACTTCACGCGCGCGGCCCGCGTCGAGCCCGTGCCGAACTTGTCGGCGAGCGCGTACGCGGCGTCGCAGCCCGACGGCAGCATCAGGCCGTACAGCAGCTGGCGCACGGTGACCTTGTCGCCGACGATCAGCTTGGCGTTGGAGGCCCAGTTGTTGTCGACGATGTAGTCGCTGTAGGCCTTCTGGATCGTGACCTGGGCCTCGAGGTTGAGGTTCGGCTGCGAGAGCACGACCTTCGCGGTCATGATCTTGGTGGTGGAGCCGGTGGAACGCCTGGTGTCCGCTGCCTTTGTGTACAGCGTCTTGCCGTTCGCGTTGTTCATGACGTAGCCGCCCTTGGCCACGATCGAGGGCGCGGCGGCGGCCTGCGCGGGCGCAGCGGAGAAGGCACCGGCCGCGAGCATGGCGCCGGTGGTCACGGCGACGGCAGTGGCTCTGCGGATACGGGTGCCCTGAATGCCGGTTGTCAAGTGAAGTACCCCGATTACGTTGAATGCCCCTGATGTGCGGCCGAGTTGTGGTCGGTGGTCCGAAGGCGAAAGAGGCCGCACATGTGTGACTCGTAAGGAGCGTAGAAGGTTGTGCGGCGGATGGGACGGATCCCCTTACGTCCGCATGCTGGAAGGGTGCCGCCATGCGCACGTGTTGTATCTATGCTGTGCTCATGCCTTCCGCTCCGACGCCCGTACCCGTGAAGCAGCCCCCCGCCGCCGACCGCGTCTACTCCCACGTCAAACAGGGCGTCCTGGACCGCCGTTACGAGGGCGGAACCCTGCTCACCGAGGGCGAGCTGGCCGATGCCGTCGGGGTCTCCCGCACCCCGGTGCGCGAGGCGCTGCTCCGGCTGGAGGTCGAGGGCCTGATCAAGCTGTACCCGAAGAAGGGCGCCCTCGTACTGCCCGTCTCCGCGCAGGAGATCGCGGACGTCGTCGAGACCCGGCTGCTGGTGGAGGAGCACGCGGCCCGTAAGGCCGTACCCGCACCGCCCGGTCTCATCGAGCGGCTCGAGGAACTGCTCGCACGGCAGAAGGAGCAGGCCGCCGCCGGGGACCTGGCCGCGGCCGCGGTCACCGACCGCTGCTTCCACGCCGAGATCGTCCGCAGCGGCGGCAACGAGATCCTCTCCCGGCTCTACGACCAACTCCGCGACCGGCAGCTGCGGATGGGTGTCGCCGTCATGCACTCCCACCCCGACCGGATCGCCAAGACCCTCACCGAACACGAGGAGATCCTGCAGGCGCTGCGCTCCGGGGACGCCGACGCGGCCGTCGGGGTCGTCCACCGGCACATCGGATGGTTCTCGCACCTCGCCCGGGGTGAGGTCCGATGAGCGGGGCCGCCCTCCCGGGCGATCCGCCCGGCGGCCGGCGCGCCGTCGCCGTCTGGGGCACAGGCGTCGCCGTCTACTTCGTCGCCGTCATCTTCCGTACGTCCCTGGGCGTCGCCGGCCTCGACGCCGCCGACCGCTTCGACGTGGGCGCCTCCGCGCTGTCGACGTTCTCGATCCTCCAGCTCCTCGTCTACGCCGGCATGCAGATACCCGTCGGCCTGCTGGTCGACCGGCTCGGCACCAAGAAGGTGCTGGGGATGGGCGTCGTGCTGTTCACGGCGGGCCAGCTGGGATTCGCGTTCTCCCCCACGTACGGGATGGCCCTCGCGTCGCGGGCGCTGCTGGGCTGCGGCGACGCGATGACGTTCATCAGTGTGCTGCGGCTGGGCAGCCGATGGTTCCCGGCCCGGCGCGGACCGCTGATCGCGCAGCTCGCCGGGCTGGTCGGCATGGCGGGCAACCTCGTCTCGACGCTCGTCCTCGCCCGGCTGCTGCATGGCATCGGCTGGACGGCCGCGTTCGCGGGCAGTGCGCTCGCCGGGGTCGTGGTCCTCGTCCTCCTGCTGCTGTTCCTGAAGGACCACCCCGAGGGACACGAGCCGGAGCCGGTACCGCATCAGGGAGCGGCGTACGTACGGCGGCAGATCGCCGCGTCCTGGCGGGAGCCGGGGACTCGGCTCGGGCTGTGGGTGCACTTCACGACCCAGTTCCCGGCGATGGTGTTCCTGCTGCTGTGGGGGCTGCCGTTCCTGGTCGAGGCGCAGGGACTGTCCCGGGCCACGGCCGGTGAGCTGCTGACCCTGGTCGTGCTGTCGAACATGGCGGTCGGACTGGTGTACGGCCAGATCATCGCCCGGCACCACGGGGCGCGGCTGCCGCTCGCGCTGGGCACCATCGGGGCGACCTCGCTGCTGTGGGCGGCGACGCTCGTGTATCCCGCCGAGCATGCGCCGATGTGGCTGCTGATCGTGCTCTGCACGGTGCTTGGCGCGTGCGGGCCGGCCTCGATGATCGGGTTCGACTTCGCGCGGCCGGCGAATCCGCCGGAGCGTCAGGGGACGGCGTCCGGAATCACCAACATGGGTGGTTTCGTCGCCTCGATGACCACGTTGTTCGCGATCGGCGCGCTGCTCGACGCCACGGACGACGACTACACGGTCGCCTTCTCGTCCGTGTTCGTGCTCCAGGCGCTGGGCGTCACCCAGATCCTGCGCCTGCGCAGGCGAGCGGCCCGCCGGGAGCGGGAACGGCTGGTGGCGAGCCGGGTGGAGACGGTGCACGTGCCGGCGTGAGCCGATGTCCGCCGGTGGCCCGACCCGGAACTCGTCCCCTACCTCTCAGGGGGCCGCGCCCGGAGGCCCTACGGCGTCACCGTGAAGTTCCGCAGGATCGCCGCCGTCAGGTCCGGGTCGCCCTCCGTCTTCACCCGGTCCGCGACCGCCTCCGGCGTCACCCGGCCGCAGGCCAGGCGGACGTAGGTCTCCCAGTCGAGGGTGAGGGTGGCGGCGGGGCCGAGGGCGGGAGCCGTCTCGAGGGTGCCGCGGCCCTGGATGTCGACGCGGATCGTGCGCAGGAACTCGACGGGGCCGTGGACGTCGAAGACGATCGCCGAACTGCGGGGAGCCCCGGCCTTGTTCGCGACGACGTCCGGGAGGGCGGCCAGCAGGACGTCACGGGTCACCTGCGCGCCGGGGGAGTCGAGGTTGCCGGGGCGGCCCACAGCGACGCGCAGGTCCTGCTCGTGCACCCACACGTCGAAGGCGTGGCCCCGCATGGCCTCCTCGAGGGTGAGCTCGGTGCCCAGCGGCCCGCGCACCTTCGTACCGGGGTCGCGCGACTCGTTGCGCAGTTGCCGGTTGCGGCGAATGATCGTGTACTCCAGCTCGGAGGTCATCTCGGGCGCCGTGTGGTGCCGGCGGACGTCGACCTGCATCTCCATGTAGCGCTGGTGGTCGTTCGTGACGTGGAACAGGTCGCGCGGCAGCGTGTGGATGGGGCGCGGGTCGCCGAGCATCTCGCAGTCGAGGCCGATGACATGCGAGACGACGTCACGCACGGACCAACCCGGGCACGGGGTCCGCCGGTTCCAGTCGGCCTCCACAAGCGGCTGCACCAGCTCGGATATCGCTTCGATGGAGTGGGTCCAGGCGTCGGCGTAGGGCTGGAGGGTGGGATGCAGACTCACGGAACGGGACCCCTCGGCGGTCGGAACACGGGCAGGTTGTGGCGGCATTGCCAGTGGGAGATGGCTGCGGTCGGCGGCGTCTCGGGACTCCCTCGGTTCTCGGCTGCGCTCGAACCGACGGGACCCCCAAGTTACGCTGCTGCGAGGCACCCCGGCAGTGCTTTCGTGTGACGATCGTAGGCCCGTGTGGACGGCTCGAATGCCAGGACGGTGGTAGTGTGCGCGCCTCTCTGATCCAGATCGCCGTAGACGAGGGCGAATCGGTCGATTCTCGTCGGCGTCGGGCCGCCTCGCTCGTACGGGAACAGGCCGGTGCCGATCTCGTCGTGCTGCCGGAGCTGTGGACCACCGGGGCGTTCGCCTACGAGGAGTTCGCCCGGGAGGCCGAGCCGCTCGAGGGGCCGACGCACGAGGCCATGGCGAAGGCCGCGAGCGACGCCGGCGTGTGGCTGCACGCGGGCTCGATTCCGGAGCGGGGTGAGTCCGACAGTGTCCCGGCCGCGGGCGAGGGGCCGCTGTACAACACGTCGCTCGTCTTCTCTCCCTCCGGTGATCTGGTCGCCGCCTACCGCAAGATCCACCGCTTCGGCTTCGACAAGGGCGAGGCCGTGCTGATGGGCGCGGGCGACGAGCTGGTGACGGTCCGCATGCCCGGCGTGACGACGCTCGGCCTGGCGACCTGCTACGACCTCCGTTTCCCCGAACTCTTCCGTGGGCTCGTCGACGCCGGTGCCGAGACCTTTGTGATCCCGGCGGGCTGGCCGGAGCGCAGGCGCTCCCACTGGACGCTGCTGGCTCAGGCGCGGGCGGTGGAGAACCAGGCGTTCGTCCTCGCGTGTGGAACAGCCGGGACACATGCGGGAGTTCCGCAGGCCGGTCACTCGATCGTGGTGGATCCATGGGGAACGGTCCTGGCGGAGGCCGGCCGCGGCGAAGAGGTCCTCACCGTGGAGCTCGACCACGGCAAGGTGGCCCAGACCCGGGAGCAGTTCCCGGCCCTGAAGGACCGCGTACTCGGCCTCCCGACCCCGCGCCCGGGCCGTTAGCCGTCCTCCCGTTCCTTCTCCGCCAGGTGGATCACGCACACCGTCACCGCGATCAGCAGCGCCGGATCCGCGTCGTCCCGGACGACGTCCACGCCGTACGTGTCCCGGACGTTCAGCCACCGCCGGGAGATGACCGCGAGCAGCTCACCGTCGTACTCGACGGCGAACTCGCGGTCGGCGATCTTGCCGCTGACGTCGAGCTCCGTGCCGTCCACCAACGTCACCCGATAGTGGTTGCGCAGCAACGACAGCCGCTTCCGCCTGATCCGCGCGAGCGGCTCGCCGTCCCGCTCGATGAGCATCGTGTCCCGCAGGGCGAACATCTTCTGGCGGATGTCGATCAGCACCCGACCCTGGGTGTCCTTCAGCTCGAAGGTGTCCCGCAGCCGGATCGCCTTGCCGTCGACGAGGAACACCTTGTTGCCGTGGTCGTCCTCGATCCAGTAGTCGTCACCGAAGGAGAGGAGCCGGTCGCGTACGAGGAATCTCATGACATGACCGGTTCCCCACCGGCCGGCCCGAAACGCCGCCGGTAGGCCGACGGGCTGAGCCCGGTCTCCCGCCGCAGCCGCTCCCGCAGGTTGGCCGCCGTCCCCAGACCACTGCGCGCGGCCACCACCTCCAGCCGTTCCTCCCCGCGCTCGATCAGCCGGCACGCCAGCGCCACCCGCTCCCCGGTCAGCCACGCCAGCGGCGTCGTGCCGAGCTGGGCGCGGAACCGCCGGTGCAGCGTGGCCGGGGACACCGCTGCCCGCGCCGCCAGGTCCGCGACCGTGAGCGGCTCGCCGAGCCGTTCCTGCGCCCACGCCAGCAGTGGCCCCAGCGACTCGTCCGGCACCTGCGGAACCGGCCGCTCCACGAACTGGCGCTGACCGCCGTCCCGGTGCGCGGCGAACACCAGGCGTCGGGACACCGCGTTCGCGATCTCGGCGCCATGGTCCCGGCGCCAGATGTGCAGCCCGAGGTCGAGCGCGGCCGCGCTGCCGGCGGCGGTGAGGATGTCGCCCTCGTCGACGAAGAGCACGTCGGGCTCCAGGACCACCTTCGGGTGCAGCTCACGGAAGGAGTCCGCCCAGCGCCAGTGGGTGGTGGCCCGGCGCCCGTCGAGCAGCCCGGCCTCGGCGAGCGCGAAAGTGCCCGTGCAGAAACTCACGACACGTGCCCCGCGCGCGTGGGCCCGCCTGATGGCGTCGAGGACGGCGGCGCCGCGAGGTACGACGTTGTCGGGCCGGCCTGGAACGACGAGGGTGTCGGCCTCGTCCACGGCCGCCAGGCCGGGCACCCCGGTCAGCGTGAAGAAGCCGTGATTCATACGGATCCCGGGCGTGGGTGTGCACAGGGTCACCTCGTACAGCGGACCCGGCAGACCGAGCTCCGGCCTGGGCAGACCGAACAGCTCGGTCGCGACGCCCACCTCGAACGGGTTGGTGCCGTCGTCGACGATGACCGCGACGCGGTGCGGACGGGGTGGCTGAGAGGATCCTTGCGCCATATGCGATTCCTAGCACTCGTCCAGGTGCGCCACCACAGCCGACGATGGCCTCATGGAACCCATCGCCCTGGGCAAGGCCCTCGCCTCCTTCACAGACCAGTGGAGCCCCCGCATCGTCACCGCCGTCAACGACTACGACGTCCGCGTCGCGAAGGTCGAGGGGGAGCACGTCTGGCACGTGCACGACCACACCGACGAGTTCTTCCTCGTCCTCGACGGTGAACTGCACATCGCCCTGCGGGAGGCGGCCGGCGAGCGCACGGTCGTCCTCCCCAAGGGCTCGGTGTTCACCGTTCCGCGCGGCACGGAACACAAGCCGTACGCCCCCGTCCCGACCGCGATCCTCCTCTTCGAACCCACCGGCACCCTCACCGTCGGCGACCACCACGACGCCGTCCCCGACCACGTGGACGCGACGACGGGACATGCGCTGGGGTGATTGTCGGTGTTGGGTGGCACGCTTGATCCATGACCGATTCCTCCCCGGCCCCGACTCCTCGTCGCGCCCGCGTCCGCGCCCCCGAGCTGACCGGCAAGGGCGGCTGGCTGAACACCGGCGGCAAGCAGTACAGCCTCGCTGACCTGCGAGGACGTATCGTCCTTCTCGATTTTTGGACATTTTGCTGTGTGAACTGCCTGCACGTCCTGGACGAGCTGCGGGAGCTGGAGGACAAACACCGGGACACGGTCGTGGTCATCGGGGTGCACTCGCCGAAGTTCGTGCACGAGGCGGAGCATCAGGCGGTGATCGACGCCGTCGAGCGGTACGGCGTCGAGCATCCCGTGCTCGACGACCCCGAGCTCGCGACCTGGAAGCAGTACGCGGTGCGGGCCTGGCCCACGCTCGTGGTGATCGACCCCGAGGGGTATGTGGTCGCGCAGCACGCCGGTGAGGGGCATGTGCACGCCATCGAGCGGCTGGTGACCGAGCTGGAGGCGGAGCATGCCGCGAAGGGCACCCTGCGGCGCGGGGACGGGCCGTACGTGGCGCCGGAGCCGGAGCCGACGGTGTTGCGGTTCCCCGGTAAGGCGCTGCTGCTGCCGAGCGGGAACTTCCTGGTCAGCGACACGACGAGGCATCAGCTCGTGGAGCTGGAGGCCGATGGTGAGTCCGTTGTACGGCGCATCGGGTCCGGCGTCCGCGGCCTCTCCGACGGCACGGCGGACACGGCCACCTTCAACGAGCCGCAGGGTCTTGCCCTCCTCGACGACGGCTCGGTCGTTGTCGTCGACACCGTGAACCACGCCCTCCGGCGGCTGGACCTCACGTCCGGTGAGGTCACGACCCTCGCGGGCACCGGCAGGCAGTGGATGCAGGGCGACGCCACGTCCGGCCCCGGCCGCGAGGTGAACCTCTCCTCCCCCTGGGACGTCGCCTGGTGGCAGGGCAAGGTCTGGATCGCCATGGCCGGCGTCCACCAGCTGTGGACGTACGACCCCGCCGACGGCACCGTCTCCGTCGCCGCCGGCACCACCAACGAGGGTCTCGTGGACGGCCCCGGCGCGGAGGCCTGGTTCGCGCAGCCGTCCGGCCTCGCGGCCACGCCCGACCGGCTGTGGCTCGCCGACTCCGAGACGTCGGCGCTGCGCTGGGTCGACCCCGACGGCACCGTCCACACCGCCGTCGGCACCGGTCTGTTCGACTTCGGTCACCGCGACGGAGCCGCCGAACAGGCCCTGTTCCAGCATCCGTTGGGCGTGAACGCGCTGCCGGACGGCTCGGTCGCCGTCAGCGACACCTACAACCACGCCCTGCGCCGCTACAACCCCACCACCGACGAAGTGACGACGCTGGCCACGGATCTGCGCGAGCCGAGCGACGCGGTACTGGTCGGCGACGACATCGTGGTCGTCGAGTCGGCCCGGCACCGGCTGACCCGGCTGCGCCTCCCGGAGGAGGCGGTCCGCGTCGAGGCGGTCGCGCACCGCACCCAGCGCGCGGCCACCGAGGTCGCTCCTGGGCGTCTGAGGCTGGACGTGATCTTCCAGGCCCCGGCGGGCCAGAAGCTCGACACCCGGTACGGCCCCTCGACCCGCCTGCTGGTCTCGTCCACACCTCCCGAACTGCTGGTGGACGGTGAGGGTGTGGGAACCGATCTCTCCCGAGTCCTGGAGCTCGACCCCGCGGTCCCGGAGGGCGTCCTGCACGTCTCCGCGATGGCGGCGTCCTGCGACGACGACCCTTCCAACGAGTACCCCGCCTGCCACGTCCACCAGCAGGACTGGGGCGTCCCGGTCCGTCTCACCGAAGGCGGCGCGGACCGGCTGCCGCTGGTCCTGGCCGGCTTGGACGCCTGACCGTGCGGGGGCTCACACGCCGTACCCGTCGCTGTACCCGTCCCGCCGATGGTGGTGCCGCTCCTCCACGACCGGTGTCGCGGGTGGCACCACCACTCGCCTGCGCCGGGCGATGCTGCTGAAGGTCGTCACGCCGATCAGGCCCACGATCATCAGGATCACGCCGACCAGGTCGAGGTTGACCCCCTCCATGTCCCAGTCGGTAGCGAACGTGAGGATGGCTCCCACGGCGATGAGGATGATGCACCCGCCGAGGCCCATGAGTTGTCGCCTCCCTGTCCGGTCCGGTCGTTCCGGCCGGGGGCGGGTACCCGGCCCGACGGGCGTTACCCCTCCAGGAAGGCCACCAGCGCGTTGGCAAGGAGGAACGGATCATCCACCCCGCACAACTCCCGCGCGCTGTGCATCGACAGGATCGCCACCCCGATGTCCACCGTCCTGATGCCATGCCGCGCCGCCGTGATCGGGCCGATCGTCGTGCCGCAGGGCATGGAGTTGTTGGAGACGAAGGACTGGAACGGGACGTCCGCCTTCTCGCAGGCCGACGCCCAGACCGCACGGCCCGAACCGTCGGTCGCATAGCGGTTGTTGACGTTGACCTTCAGGATCGGCCCACCGTTGACGCGCGGATGGTGCGTCGGGTCGTGGCGCTCCGCGTAGTTGGGGTGGACCGCGTGGCCCGTGTCGGAGGACAGGCAGACCGTTCCCGCAAACGCCCTCGCCCGGTCCTCGTACGACCCTCCTCGCGCGAACACCGAACGCTCCAGCACGCCGCCGAGCAGCGGCCCGTCCGCGCCGGTGTCCGACTGGGAGCCGTTCTCCTCGTGGTCGAAGGCCGCCAGGACCGGGATGTACGGCAGCCCCTCACCGCCGGTGGCCACCGCGGTCAGTGCCGCGACGCCCGCGTGCACCGACAGCAGGTTGTCCATGCGCGGGCCCGCCACCAGCTCCTTGTCCCGGCCCAGGTACGCCGGCGGCTCCACGGAGTGCACCATCAGGTCCCAGCCGGTGACCTCGCCCGCCGGGATCCCGGACTCGGACTCCAGGAAGGCGATGAGGTCGCCGTCGCGGACGTCGTTGCCGAGGCCCCAGATCGGCTGGAGGTGGCGCTGCTTGTCGAGCTTGAGGCCCTCCGACGACACCGAGCGGTCCAGGTGGATCGCGAGCTGGGGGACGCGCAGGAGCGGGCGGTCGATGTTCACCAGGCGGGTCGTGCCGTCGCGCAGGGTGAGGCGGCCGGCCAGGCCCAGGTCGCGGTCCAGCCAGGAGTTCAGGAGCGGGCCGCCGTAGATCTCGACCGCCACCTGCCGCCAGCCGTGCGCCCCCGTGTCGGGCAGCGGCTTGACCCGCAGGTTGGGCGAGTCGGTGTGCGCGCCGACGATGCGGAACGGCGTGTGCGGGGCCGCGCCCTCCGGGACGTACCACGCCACGATCGCGCCACCGCGCAGCACGAACCTGCCGCCGTTCGTCCCGTCCCAGGCGTCCGTCTCCGCGACCTGCCGGAAGCCGGCCTTCTCCAGCCGCTCGGCGGCGTTCGCCACGGCGTGGTACGGCGAGGGGCTCGCCGCCAGGAAGGACATGAGGTCGTCGGTGTGACCGCGATCGAAGCGGGAGGGTTCGCTCATGGGTTCACCTTAACGACGTACGAGGGCCCGCTCCCGGCAAAGGGGAGCGGGCCCTCGTGAGGAAGGTGTGGACGGAGACTAGAACGCGGCCTCGTCCAGCTCCATCAGGTCCAGGTCGACGTTCTCCGACAGCTTGCGGGCCAGCGTCACGCCGGGCAGCACGGTGGCCGCGAAGAACTTCGCCGCCGCGATCTTGCCGGTGTAGAAGGCCTTGTCCTTGGCGGAGGCCGACTGAAGCTTCTCGGCGGCGACCGCGGCGCCCTTCAGCAGCAGGTAGCCGACGATCACGTCACCGGAGGCCATCAGCAGGCGGGTGGTGTTCAGGCCCACCTTGTAGATGTTCTTGACGTCCTGCTCGGTGGCGGCGAGGTCGGTCAGCATCAGGCCGACGATCGCCTCCAGCTCGACGGCCGCCTTGGCCAGCTGCTCGCGGGCGCCGGACAGCTCCTCGCCGCCGGTGCCGAGGGCGAGGAACTTCTTGATGTCCTCGGCGAGGGAGTTCAGCGCGGCGCCCTGGTTGCGGACGATCTTCCGGAAGAAGAAGTCCTGGCCCTGGATGGCCGTGGTGCCCTCGTACAGGGTGTCGATCTTGGAGTCGCGGATGTACTGCTCGATCGGGTACTCCTGCAGGAAGCCGGAGCCGCCGAAGGTCTGCAGCGACTGGGCGAGCTGCTCGTAGCCCTTCTCGGAGCCGTAGCCCTTGACGATCGGCAGGAGGAGGTCGTTGAGCGCGTGCTCCGTCGACGCGTCCTCGCCCGCCGCCTCCTTGACCGCGATCGCGTCCTGGATCGAGGCCGTGTAGAGGACGAGGGCGCGCATGCCCTCGGCGTACGCCTTCTGCGTCATCAGCGAGCGGCGCACGTCGGGGTGGTGCGTGATGGTGACCTTGGGCGCGGTCTTGTCCATGAAGTTCGCCAGGTCGGGGCCCTGGACGCGCTCCTTGGCGTACTCGAGGGCGTTGAGGTAGCCCGTCGAGAGCGTGGAGATCGCCTTCGTGCCGACCATCATGCGGGCGAACTCGATGATGCGGAACATCTGGCGGATGCCGTCGTGCTTGTCGCCGATCAGCCAGCCCTTGGCGGGGTGCTGGTCGCCGAACGTCATCTCGCAGGTGTTGGAGGCCTTCAGGCCCATCTTGTGCTCGACGTTCGTGGCGTACACGCCGTTGCGCTCGCCCAGCTCGCCGGTCTCGAAGTCGAAGAGGTACTTCGGGACGAGGAAGAGGGACAGGCCCTTGGTGCCCGGACCAGCACCTTCCGGCCGCGCGAGCACGTAGTGGAGGATGTTCTCCGACATGTCGTGCTCACCGGACGTGATGAAGCGCTTCACGCCCTCGATGTGCCAGGAGCCGTCCTCCTGCTGGACCGCCTTGGTGCGCCCGGCGCCCACGTCGGAACCCGCGTCGGGCTCGGTGAGGACCATCGTCGAGCCCCACTGCTTCTCGACGGCGATCTGCGCGATCTGCTTCTGGACCTCGTTGCCCTCGTCGAAGAGGATCCCGGCAAAGGCCGGGCCCGAGGAGTACATCCACACGGCCGGGTTGGCGCCCAGGATCAGCTCCGCGTACGACCAGATCAGCGACGGGGGAGCCGTCGTACCGCCGATGGCCTCGGGCAGGCCGAGGCGCCAGTACTCGGAGTCCATGAAGGCCTGGTAGCTCTTCTTGAACGTCTCCGGGACCGGAGCGGTGTTGGTCTCCGGGTCGAAGACCGGCGGGTTGCGGTCGGCGTCCGCGAAGGACTCGGCCAGCTCGTTCTCCGCGAGCCGGGTGAGCTCGTCGAGGATGCTCTTGGCGGTGTCGACGTCCATCTCCTCGAACGGGCCGGTGCCGTACAGCTTGTCGCGCCCGAGTACTTCGAAGAGGTTGAACTCGATGTCGCGGAGATTCGACTTGTAGTGCCCCATGGCGACGGCTCCGTAGAGAGATCGGCGAGGCACTGGATCCTCGCGCTAGTTCACGTACCAACAAGTAGCTACGATGATGCTACCCGTCAGTAATAAGACGCAACCCCGATCCCCTCATCTGTGACGGGTCACACCGGCACCGTGAGCGTCGCCGTGTAGCCCTTCTCGACACTGCCCGTCACCGTGGCCAGCTGCTGGTCGTGGCCGTCGCTGAAGATGTTGTCCGTCTCCAGGGAGAGTTGGCCGAGGTTCTGCACGCTCTGGCTGTAGCCGTCCGTGGCGTACACCGTGTCGCAGACGTCCTTCGGCAGCGCGAGCTGGGAGGTGTTCGTGATCGAGGTGGCGGCGGTGGCGTCGTCCAGGCTTCCGTAGACCTCGAAGTGGATGTGCGGCCAGCGGCCCGCGTAGCAGGCCGGGAAGATGCTCCTGAAGGTGACCTGGCCCTTGTCGTCCGTCTCCTGGACGCCGCGCAGATAGTTCTCCTCGGTGACGCCCTCCGAGTACAGGGAGTAGTTGCCGTCCCGGTCGCAGTGCCAGAGGTAGACGGCGGCGCCCTGCTTCGGGGTACCGCAGCCGGAGGCGGCGTCGACGACGGTGAGCGTGATGGTCAGGGGCACGCCCTCGGCGGTGCCGCCGGCCGAGTCGCCGAAGCTGGAGGTGATGTCGCTGCGGACGACGCCGCTCTCCTTGAGGACGTTCACGCCGTTGGAACCGTCGCCGGGGTAGGGGCCGGCGGTCTCGTCCGGGATCGTGGCGCACTCGGTGGACGAGGAGGAGGACGAGGAGGCCGAGCTCGGCGAGCTGCTGCCGGCGGTGGTGTCGTCCTCGGCCGAGCAGCCCAGGAGCGGCACCAGGCTCGCACCCGCCATCAGCCGGATCATCCGGCGGCGGGCGAGGACGGGAAGATCGTAGGAGAGGCCTCTGTCGTGCTCATGTGTTTCGTCGTGGTGGCGTCTGCTCATGGGACAGACGCTATGAGCGGCACCTGTGGGAAGCCAGGGCGGTGGCTGTCAAGTCGCTGTCGGTTTGCCAGGGCACCCATACCGGCCCGCCTGCCCGGCTGCCCTCGGTACGCTTGCGCCCATGTACGGCTACGACCAGAACGTCGGTGCCCAGCAGGGCTACGTCCCCCCGCAGCAGATGCCCGGCGGGTACGGACAGCAGCAGCCGCCGCTGTACCCCGAGCCGTCCCCGCCCTCGCTCGCGGACGCGGTGCGTGCCTTCACCACCGGGCAGATGTCCGCGGAGGACTTCCAGCAGGTCTTCGCGACGTCGAAGGTCTACTGCCCGCGCGGTGACAACCCCGGCTTCCTCGCCCTGCACAACACCCAACAGCCGGTGATCCCGATGTTCAGCTCGCTGAAGGAGCTGCGCCGGTACGCGGGCAAGGAGTCCAAGTACTTCGTGATCACCGGCGCAGAGGTGATCGACCTGCTGCCGACCGGCTACGGCTTCGTCCTCGACATGGAGGGCGAGCACCGGATGGTCTTCGACGCGAAGGCGGTCGAGGAGATGGTCGATTTCGCGATGCGGCGGATGTACGGCTAGGAGGAGCCGGGGGCCGGGGGGCGGAATATCCCCTCCCTTGTTGTCACAGCCATGCCATAGAGTGCCCCTTGGCAGCCGCGCCCCGCACGTCACCGCTTCCCCGCGGTCCGCGTCCGGGTGCCGCGCGGCGCTCTCATCTCCCCGGCTCCGAGCCGGTTTCTCTGTGGGGGTTCAGCACTGTGCGCATGCGCAGCACTTCGGCCGCGACGGCGCTCGCGGTCCTGTTCAGCTCGGCGGCGCTGAGCGTCGTGGCGGCCGGGTCGGCGTCGGCCGTGACGGCCACCGTCGGCTCGTACGGCGGCATGGTCGTCGACGGGGCGCGCGAGCGGGTCTACCTCGGTGACGACGCGACGGGGGCGATCATCGCCGCCGACTACAACGGCAACCGTGTCGACTCGGTGAGCGGTATCAACGGGGTCTTCGACCTGGCACTCTCCGACGACGGCAGCACGCTGTACGCCACCGCGCGGGTCAGCCACGAGATCGTGGCCCTCGACGCGGCCACCCTGGACATCAAGGCCCGCTATCCGGTCGCCACCAACACGGGCCCGGTGCACGTCGAGTTCGCCGGGGGCAAGGTCTGGTTCAGCTACGGCGACCAGTGGGACGGCGACCTCGGTTCCGTCGACCCGGCGGTGGACCCGGCGACCGGCGCCGACCCGGTGGCGCTGGCCCAGCTCCCGACCGAGGGAACGGGGGTCGGACTGTGGGGGCAGGCCCTGCTGGACACCGATCCGCTGCGGCCGGGCCTGCTGGCCGTCGGCGAGACCGGGGACTCCACGGGCACCGAGGCCGTCCTCGACGTGTCGAGCGGCACGCCCAAGGTGACCGCCTGGCACGACACCTCGTACGCCCTGAACGACGGAGTCGGAGACATCGACCTCGTCGCGGGCAGCGACCAGGTGCTCGTCAACGGCACCGACCGGCACGCCTACGCGAACGGCACCTTCACCAAGGCCGGCGCCTACCCGGCCGGGCAGCGGGCCGACGTCGGGCGCAGTGGCCTGATCGCCCAGATCTCGGGCACCAAGGTCGCGATCTACCGGCCGAACGCCACGCAGCCGGTGCGGACGTACAGCATGGGCACCCAGGGGGCGGCCGCGCTGGCCTGGGCCCCGGACTCCTCCCGGGTCTTCGCCCTGGTCCCGGGCGGCAACGGCTACACGCTCAAGCCGCTCACCCAGCCGACCCTCAACGTTCCCACCCTCACGGTCAACGCCCCGTCGACCGCCACCCGCGCCAAGCAGCTCACCGTCACCGGCAAGATCTCGGCGACGGTGCCGTTGTCGGCCGGCGTCCAGTTGAGCGTCACCCGCACCGACCTGGAGAGCCCCAGCGGCAAGGCGCTGCCCGCCGTCACGGTGAAGGCGGACGGCACCTATTCCTTCACCGACACCCCGCCGGCCGGCGGCAAGGTCAAGTACACGGTGAAGTACGCGGGCGACGCCACGCACACGGCCGCGAGCGCCTCCGACACCGTCGAGGTCTCCCGCGCCTCGACCTCGCTCAGCTTGAACAACAACGGCAAGCTGTACAGCTACGGCGCCGACGTCAAGTTCACCGCGCACCTTGGTACGACGTACAAGAACCGCTCGGTGGAGATCTGGGCCAACCCGTTCGGCGGGGACAAGCCCAACAAGCTGATCAAGACCGGGACGGTCAACTCCGACGGCAACATCTCCGCCTGGGTGGACATGACCCGGGACACCACCGTCACCGCGGTGTTCAAGGGCGACGCCCGCTACAAGCCGAAGACGGTGAATGTCACGGCGTACGCCAAGGTGAAGGTCTCCACCGCCGTCTCCAGGCACTACAAGACCGGCAAGATCGGCTCGACCACGTACTACTGGTTCCACAAGAGCACCGACCCGCTGCTCACCACGACGATGACCTACTACCCGGGTCGTCAGCAGCGCTTCGACCTCCAGGTCTACTACCAGGGCTCGTGGTACTCGGCGGACTCGCAGTACTTCCCGATCGGTACGAACGGCAAGTCGGCCGTGACCCTGGAGGCACCGGGCGAGTCGGGCATCCGGGCGCGGATGCGCTCGGTGTACGTCAACGGCTCGTCCGGCGACACCGTGAACTCCACGACGTACGGCTCGTGGAAGTACCTGTACTTCAGCAACTGACGCAACCGACGCAACCGACGCCACTGACGACGTACCGTGCAGCGGCGAAGGCCCGGAGGGAATGTCCTCCGGGCCTTCGGCGTTCCGGGTAGCGGAAAGTTCAACGTTCAACTAGACTCGAAGCACAAGGAGGTACCGACATGCCTGCAGTGACCGTCGAGAACCCGCTGACGCTGCCCCGCGTGACCGCACCGGCCGACGCCGTGGCACGCCCCGTGCTCGCCGTCACGACCGCGCCGAGCGGTTTCGAAGGTGAGGGCTTCCCGGTGCGCCGGGCGTTCGCCGGGATCAACTACCGCCACCTGGACCCGTTCATCATGATGGACCAGATGGGAGAGGTGGAGTACGCGCCGGGTGAGCCCAAGGGCACCCCCTGGCACCCGCACCGCGGCTTCGAGACCGTCACCTACATCATCGACGGGATCTTCGACCACCAGGACTCCCACGGCGGTGGCGGCACCATCACCAACGGCGACACCCAGTGGATGACCGCGGGCTCGGGGCTCCTCCACATCGAGGCCCCGCCGGAGCAGCTGGTGATGTCCGGCGGTCTCTTCCACGGCCTGCAGCTGTGGGTGAACCTCCCGGCCAAGGACAAGATGATGCCGCCCAAGTACCAGGACATCCGCGGCGGCAGCGTTCAGCTCCTCACCTCCCCCGACGGAGGCGCGCTGCTCCGGGTCATCGCCGGTGAGCTGGACGGCCACCAGGGCCCCGGTGCCACGCACACGCCGATCACGATGATCCACGCGACGCTGGCGCCGGGCGCGGAGATCACCCTGCCGTGGCGGGAGGACTTCAACGGCCTGGCGTACGTGATGGCGGGCAAGGGCGCGGTCGGTGCGGAGCGCCGCCCGATCCACCTGGGTCAGACGGCGGTCTTCGGCGCCGGCTCCTCGCTGACCGTCCGTGCGGACGAGCAGCAGGATTCGAACACGCCGGACCTCGAGATCGTCCTGCTGGGCGGTCAGCCGATCCGCGAGCCGATGGCGCACTACGGCCCGTTCGTGATGAACACCCGCGACGAGCTCCAGCAGGCCTTCGAGGACTTCCAGAAGGGCCGACTGGGCACGATCCCGGCCGTGCACGGCATGACGGAGAGCGGGCCGAAGGGCTGATCCTCAGCCGGTTGCTGACGCCATGTCACCCGGGCGGGCTGTTCGCGCAGGACAGCCCGCCCGGTGCGTGATCATCTGGACGGGTGCATCTGCTTCCCGACTCCGTGCGACGACTGGCCGCCTGGTGTGCCGTCATCCTGCTTGTCGCCGGGGTGGTGTACGTCGGGATCCTGCTGTGCACCCATCTGCGGGCGGCCGTGGTGCCGGTGCTGCTGGCGCTGCTCGGCACCGCGCTGCTCGGGCCCTTCCACCGGCGGCTCGTCAGGGCCCGGGTCAACCGGTCGGTCGCCGCCGGGCTCACCTGTGTCGCCGTCGTGGCGGTGGTCGGCGGGGCCGTGTACATCGTCGTCGCGGCGCTGATCGACAGCGGGGACCAGATCATCGCCTCGCTCAGGGACGCGGCGCGGGGGCTCGCCGAGCACTTCGGGGCGGCCGGGACCTCGCTGGACGACATGGCGTCCAACGCGCGGGAGCTGCTGGGCAGGTTCGGCGGGACGGCCGCCTCGGGGCTCATCAGCGGGGTCAGCGTCGTCGGCGAGACCATCGCCATCGCCGTACTGGCGCTGCTGCTCGTCTTCTTCTTCCTGCGGGACTCCGACCGGGCCACCGGCACCCTGCGCGCGCTCGCTCCGCACGGGGCCGCCGACACCCTGGAGGCCATGGCGCGGCGGGCCTACCGGGCCGTCGAGGGGTTCATGCGCGGGACCACCTTCATCGCCTTCATCGACGCCGTGTGCATCACCGTCGGACTGCTGATCCTGGACGTGCCGGGCGCCCTGGGGCTGGGGGCGCTGGTCTTCGTCGGCGCCTACATCCCCTACCTCGGCGCCTTCATCTCCGGGGCGGTCGCCGTGCTGGTCGCGCTCGCCGACCGGGGCTTCGTCATCGCGCTGTGGGTGCTCGGGGTGGTGCTCGCCGTGCAGGTGCTGGAGGGGCATGTGCTGCAGCCGATGATCCAGAGCCGGACGGTACGTATGCATCCGGCGGCGGTCATGCTGGCCATCACCGCGGGCGCGTCCGTCGCCGGAATCCTCGGGATGCTGCTGGCGGTACCGCTCACCGCCGCCGCCTTCGGGGTCCTGCACGAGCTGCGGGCTCGTTACGAAACGCCGCCCGAACCAGAGCAGTTGGAGACCTAGCGTGCACGATCACACGGGCGGCGCAGCGGCCGCCGTCGTCGAGGCCGCGTTCCGGTACTACCGGGCGCAGGACCGCGAGGCGGCAGTCCTGCTCTACGCCGACGACTTCACCTTCACCAGTCCGCAGGACGACCACATCGACAAGGACGCGTTCTTCGAGCGGTGCTTTCCCACCGCCGACCGGGTCAGGGAGCAGCGGTTGCTGAAGGTGACCCCCGCGGATCCGGAGCTCGTGTTCGCGTACTACGAGTACGAGCTCCCCACGGGCGAGAGGTACCGCAACGTGGAGGCGATCACCGTACGCGACGGGCTCATCCGGGACGTGCGGGTCTTCTTCGGCGGCCGGGAGTGACTCAGGCGGGGTGCCCGTCGGACTCGTACACCTCGAACCAGGTGCTCTTGCCCTCGCCCCGCGGGTCCACTCCCCACGCGTCCGCCAGCATCTCGATCAGCATCAGCCCCCGCCCGGAGGACGCCAGCTCCCCGGGCCGGCGCTTGTGCGGCAGGTCGTCGCTGGCGTCGGTGACCTCCACCCGCATCCGCCGCCCGGCCGGCTCCCCGGTGACCTCGGCGACCAGGAGCGCGTCGGCGTCGGTGTGCACGAGGACATTGGTGAGCATCTCGGACAGCAGCAGCACCGCGGTGTCCACCTGGTCGGCCGAGGACCAGTCGTGCAGAAGGTCCCTCAGCTCCTGCCGGGCCACGGCGACGCGTTCCGGCTCGTCCTGGGCGACGGTGAGCATCGTGCGGCGCACGGCCAGCCGGTCGGTCACGGTGTCGCCGTAGCTGTATTCCTGGCCCTGCCGGGACAGCAGCAGCACGGCGATGTCGTCCTCGCGCCGGTCGGCGAGCGGGCCGGTGGTGTGGTGGGAGGACGGCCCGTGCACGGCCTGGACCAGGGCGTCGGCGAGTTCCTCCAGCTCGTCGCCCTTGTGCTCCTCGAGGACCGTCCGGATGCGCAGCCAGCCCGACTCCAGATCGTGCCCGCCGGTCTCGATGAGGCCGTCGGTGCAGATCATCATGGTCTCGCCCGGTTCCAGGAGGAACCGCGTGGTGGGGTAGTCGGCGTCCGGGTCGATGCCGAGCGGCAGCCCGCCGTCCGTCGGACGTTTCAGCACCGTGCCGTCCGCCAGCCGGATCGCCGGGTCCGGGTGTCCGGCGCGAGCGATGTCCAGGACGCCGGTCGCGGGGTCGGCCTCGACGTAGAGGCAGGTCGCGAAGCGCAAGTCGGCGGGGTCCTCGTCGACGGTGGAGATGCCGTGCAGGAAGCGGGAGGCGCGCGAGAGCACGGCGTCCGGGCGGTGGCCCTCGGCCGCGTACGCCCGTAGCGCTATCCGCAGCTGGCCCATCAGGCCGGCCGCCCGTACGTCATGTCCCTGCACGTCGCCGATGACGAGGGCGAAGCGGCCGTTGGGCAGCGGGATCATGTCGTACCAGTCACCGCCGACCTGGAGCCCGCCGCCGGTGGGGATGTAGCGGGCGGCGACGCTCATGCCGGGGATCTCGGGGCCCAGCGTGGGCAGCATGGAGCGCTGCAGGCCGTCGGTGAGCTCCCGCTCCGATTCGGCGGCGCCGGCCCGGCTGAGGGCCTGGGCGAGCATGCGGGCGACCGTCGTCAGCACGGATCGTTCGTCCGGGGTGAACGCCACCGGATAGGCGAAGGCCGCCATCCATGCGCCCATGGTGCGTCCGGCGAAGGTCAGGGGCAGGAACGCCCAGGACTGGCGGCCGAACTGCTCGGCGAGCGGCCAGGTGAGCGGATAGCGGGACTTGTACTGCTCGGGGGAAGAGAGGTAGACCGCCCGGCCGGTGCGCACCACCTCGGCCGCCGGATAGTCGGTCTCCACCGGCATGTGCGTGAAGCGTTTCTCATCGCCGGGCCGGTAGCCGTGATGACCGATGACCGTCAGCCGGTCGGCCTCCACGCCGAACACCGCGAGCCCGTCCGGTGAGAAACCGGGCATCGACAGCCCGGCCGCGACCCGCAGCACCTCCTCCGTGGACCGCGCCTCGGCCAGTGCCCGGCCCGCGTCCAGCAGGAACGCCTCCCGGGAGCGCCGCCAGTCGCCGGTGACCGCACGGCGCCCCGCAGGTGTGCCCGGCGACGGGTCGGTGACCTCCTGGAGGGTGCCGATCAGCTGGTACGCCCGGCGCTCGGGGTCGAAGCTCGGTTTGGAGCGGCTGCGCACGGTGCGGATCACCCGGCCCCGCTCGTCCATGATCCGCACCCGCACCTCGGCGAGCGTCCGCTCGACGACGGCGAGACCGATGACGCTGACGATCTCGTTCCAGTCGACCGGGTGGAGGCGCGCCCGGGCCTGGGATTCGGTCAGGGTCGACTGTTCGGCGGGCAGTCCGAGCAGCCGAGCGGCCTCGGCGTCCACGGTGACCAGCTTTGTGGCCGTGTCCCAGTGCCACAGGCCGGTCGCGAGGGCGGCGAGGACCTGCCCCACAGCGGGAAGGGGCTCACCAATACGCATTGGCCCACTCTAAGAAGAGGTGATCGAAGGGTGCCACTGGTGTCGCACGTACCTAATGGTGGGGAGGCCGTCGCGGGCGGCCGGTACCCTGGGGAGAAGTTTCACGTGAAACACGCCCCGATCCGCGAAGACTGGATGAACGACGATGCATCGGTACAGGTCCCACACCTGCGGCGAGCTCCGCGCCTCTGACGTCGGCACCGACGTCCGGCTGAGTGGCTGGCTGCACAATCGGCGCGACCTGGGCGGCATCCTCTTCATCGATCTGCGCGACCACTACGGCATCACGCAGCTCGTCGCCCGTCCCAACACGACCGCCTACGAGGCCCTGGACAAGCTCTCCAAGGAGACCGTCGTACGGGTCGACGGCAAGGTCGTCTCCCGCGGCACCGAGAACATCAACCCCGACCTGCCGACCGGCGAGATCGAGATCGAGGTCGGCGAGGTGGAGGTGCTGGGCGCTGCCGCCCCGCTCCCCTTCACGATCAACACCGAGGACGGGGTCAACGAGGAGCGGCGCCTGGAGTACCGCTTCCTGGACCTGCGCCGCGAGCGCATGCACCGCAACATCATGCTGCGTACGGCGGTCATCTCGGCGATCCGGCACAAGATGACGGCGCTGGGCTTCAACGAGATGGCGACCCCGATCCTCAGCGCCACCTCCCCGGAGGGCGCCCGCGACTTCGTCGTGCCCTCCCGCCTCCACCCGGGCAAGTTCTACGCCCTGCCGCAGGCCCCGCAGCAGTTCAAGCAGCTGCTGATGATCTCCGGCTTCGACCGTTACTTCCAGATCGCGCCCTGCTTCCGCGACGAGGACGCCCGCGCCGACCGCTCGCCGGGCGAGTTCTACCAGCTCGACATCGAGATGTCCTTCGTGGAGCAGGAGGACGTCTTCCAGCCCGTCGAGAAGCTGATGACGGAGCTGTTCGAGGAGTTCGGCAACGGCCGTCACGTGACGTCCCCGTTCCCGCGGATCCCGTTCCGCGAGGCGATGCTGAAGTACGGCTCCGACAAGCCGGACCTGCGCGCCCAGCTCGAGCTGGTGGACATCACCGACATCTTCGAGGGCTCCGACTTCAAGGCGTTCGCGGGCAAGCACGTGCGCGCGCTGCCGGTGCCGGACGTCTCCGGGCAGCCCCGCAAGTTCTTCGACC
Organism: Streptomyces sp. NPDC127197; assembly: GCF_042672405.1. Classification (NCBI taxonomy): domain Bacteria; kingdom Bacillati; phylum Actinomycetota; class Actinomycetes; order Kitasatosporales; family Streptomycetaceae; genus Streptomyces; species Streptomyces sp. NPDC127197. The sequence continues at coordinate 60,969 of NZ_JBHXVG010000017.1, forward strand.
AGCTCGGTGACTTCGCCGTCTCGCTCGGCGCGAAGGGCCTGGCTTGGGTGCGCGTCGGCGAGGACGGCTCGCTGTCCGGCCCGATCGCCAAGTTCCTCACCGAGGAGAACGTCAAGGTCCTCACCGAGCGCCTCGGCTTGGAGGCCGGCCACGCCGTGTTCTTCGGCGCGGGCGAGTTCGACGAGGTCTCGAAGATCATGGGCGCGGTGCGGGTCGAGGCCGCCAAGCGGGCCGGGCACTTCGAGGAGGGCGTCTTCCGGTTCTGCTGGATCGTCGACTTCCCGATGTACGAGAAGGACGAGGAGACCGGCGCGATCGACTTCTCGCACAACCCCTTCTCGATGCCGCAGGGCGGCCTGGAGGCCCTGGAGACCCAGGACCCGCTGGACATCCTGGGCTGGCAGTACGACATCGTCTGCAACGGCGTCGAGCTGTCCTCCGGCGCGATCCGGAACCACGAGCCCGAGATCATGCTGAAGGCCTTCGAGATCGCGGGCTACGACCGGGAGACCGTCGAGGACAAGTTCGCCGGCATGCTGCGCGCGTTCCGCTTCGGCGCCCCGCCGCACGGCGGCATCGCGCCCGGCGTCGACCGCATCGTCATGCTGCTCGCCGACGAGCCCAACATCCGCGAGACCATCGCCTTCCCGCTCAACGGCAACGCCCAGGACCTGATGATGGGTGCGCCGACCGAGCTGGAGGAAGCGCGGCTGAAGGAGCTGCACCTGTCGGTGCGCAAGCCGCAGCCGAAGTAACCCACGCGGCGTGAGTGGCCCGGAACCGACGTCGGTTCCGGGCCACTGACGTACGCAGGGCTCTCACTCAGCACTTACTGACGCGCCGTAAGGCCCCTGATCGGACTACCTCGCCACGAACTGGGTGAGGATCGCCTGCACCTCGTAGATGTCGACGCCCTTGGTGAAGGTCTTCTGGATCGGCGTGGCCGAGCCGGAGAGCCAGATCTTCAGTTCGGCGTCGAGGTCGAAGGTGCCGGCCGTCTCCACCGCGAAGTGGGTGATGCTCCGGTACGGGACGGAGTGGTACTCCACCTTCTTGCCGGTGATGCCCTGCTTGTCGACCAGGATGAGACGGCGGTCGGTGAACAGGATGGTGTCGCGGACCAGCAGGTACGCGGCGTGCACCTGCTCCCCCTGGCCCAGCAGACGCGCGTAGTCCTGCTGGGCCGTACCCGGATCGATGCTGTGTGCGTTTCCGAACAGTGCCATGGACGGACCCCCACTCGGTCGGCTCACGCGTCGTGCGTGAGCCGATGCGGCAATGGCCTCACATGATCTTCATATGTGGCCACTGTGTCCAGATCATGGCGTGGTATCGGTTCCGATCACGCCGGCTCGCCGCCGAAGCGCTCCTTGTACGCCGCCAGGTCGTCGTCCGTGAGCTTGGCGAAGAGGACCGGCGGGACGGTGAAGGGGGTGCCGGCGGGGACGGAGGTCAGAGACTTGGCCTCCTCCTCGGTGACCCAGGTCGCCGTGTCGTCCTTGAGGTCGAACGCCGAGCGCATGGCCGCCGAGGAGGTCGGGATGAAGGGCTCCGAGACCACCGCGTAGAGGTGGATGAGGTTCATCGCCGTACGGAGGGTCAGGGCGGCACCCTCCGGGTTGGTCTTGATCTCCAGCCAGGGAGCCTTTTCCTCCAGGTAGGAGTTGCCGGCCGACCACAGCGCGCGGAGGGCGGCCGCCGCCTTGCGGAACTGGATGGCCTCCATCTGCTCCTCGTACTCGGTGAGCAGCCGCGCGATCTCCTCGCCGAGCTTCGCCTCTGCCTCGCCGGGCTCCGCACCGGCCGGGACCTCGTCGCCGAAGCGCTTGCGGGAGAAGGACAGGACGCGGTTGACGAAGTTGCCGAGGGTGTCCGCCAGGTCCTTGTTCACCGTGGCCGTGAAGTGCTCCCAGGTGAAGGACGAGTCGTCCGACTCCGGGGCGTTGGCCATCATGAAGTAGCGCCAGTAGTCGGCGGGCAGGATCTCCAGCGCGTCGTGCGTGAAGACGCCGCGGCGCTGCGAGGTGGAGAACTTGCCGCCGTAGTAGTTCAGCCAGTTGAAGGCCTTGATGACGTCGACCTTCTTCCACGGGGCGCGGGTGCCCAGCAGGGTCGCCGGGAACATCACGCTGTGGAAGGGGACGTTGTCCTTGCCCATGAACTGCGTGTAGTGGACGTCCGCGTCCGACTCCCACCACCAGGAGCGCCAGTCGCGGTTCTCCGGGTCCTGGTCCGCCCACTCCTTCGTCGCGCCGATGTACTCGATCGGGGCGTCGAACCAGACGTAGAAGACCTTGCCCTCGGCCGCGAGGTCCGGCCAGGTGTCCGCGGGGACCGGGACGCCCCAGTCGAGGTCGCGGGTGATGGCGCGGTCATGCAGGCCCTCGGTGAGCCACTTGCGGGCGATGGAGGAGGCGAGGACGGGCCAGTTGTCGGCTCGCTCGTCGACCCAGGCCTCGACCTCTCCGGCGAGTGCCGACTGCAGGAGGAAGAGGTGCTTGGTCTCGCGGACCTCCAGGTCGCTGCTGCCGCTGATCGCGGAGCGCGGGTCGATGAGGTCGGTGGGGTCCAGGACGCGGGTGCAGTTCTCGCACTGGTCGCCGCGGGCCTTGTCGTAGCCGCAGTGGGGGCAGGTGCCGATGATGTAGCGGTCCGGGAGGAAACGGCCGTCGGCGTTCGAGTACACCTGGCGGATGGCGCGCTCCTCGATGAAGCCGTTCGCCTTCAGCTCGCGGGCGATCTCCTGGGTGATCTCACGGTTCTGGGGGGAGGAGCTGCGGCCGAAGTAGTCGAAGGCCAGGTTGAAGCCGTCGTAGACCGCCTTCTGGGCGTCGTGCGCCTGGGCGCAGAACTCGTCGACCGGCAGGCCCTGCTCCTTGGCCGCCAGTTCCGCTGGGGTGCCGTGCTCGTCCGTGGCGCAGATGTAGAGAACGTCGTGGCCGCGCTGGCGGAGGTAGCGGGAGTACACGTCCGCCGGGAGCATGGACCCCACCATGTTGCCCAGGTGCTTGATCCCGTTGATGTACGGAAGGGCGCTGGTGATGAGGTGTCGAGCCATCGCGGGCTGCTCCCAGGTTTTTACAGGGGGTGACGATCGTCGTTTCTCTGGTCGTCTCGGAACCTTGAAATCGTAGCCGACATGGGCGGGCCGCCCGCTTCCTGTTTTACCGGGCGGAAGCGGGCGGCCGGTTCGCTGCGCGGCTACGGCGGGCTTTACGGGCGCCAGTTTGCGAGGACGCCCTCGTAGACCTCCGTGTCGGTGAGTTCCTTCGGGGTGGGGCCCGCGTGGAAGAACGCCGTGTTGTCCGTCTTCAGCTTGCGGAGGTAGTCGAAGGCCTTGTTGTCGTGCTCACCAAAGGCGATGAAGGAGAAGAAGACGGTCGGGTGGCTCTTCGCGGCGGCCGTGAGGGCCTGGGTCGCGGGAGTCTTGGCGTCGGGGGCGCCGTCCGTCTGGAAGATCACCAGGGCCGGGTCGCCGGTGCCGGACTTTTCGTAGTGGGTGAGGACTTCTTCCACGGCGGCGTGGTAGCTGGTACGGCCCATGCGGCCGAGGCCGGCGTGGAGGGTGTCGATCTTGTTCTCGTGGTCGGTGAAGGTGAGTTCGCCGGTGCCGTCCACTTCCGTGGAGAAGAAGACGACGTGGACCTTGGCCTCGGGGGCGAGGGCGGCGGCGAGGGCGAGGGTTTGTTCGCCGAGGGCCTGGGCGGAGCCGTCCTTGTAGTACGGGCGCATGGAGGCGGAGCGGTCGAGGACGAGGTAGATCTTGGCGGTGGTGTGGGTGAGGTTGTGGGCCTTGAGGGTGGCGGCGGCTGCGGTGTAGGCGGTGCGGAGGGTTGCGGGGACGGGCACCCGGCCTTCGGCCGGGTCTTCGTTCCCACCCGCACCACCCGTGCGGCTTTCGTTGTCGGGTGCGGGTGGCCCCAGCGGGGCGTCCTCGCCGTCGGCGGCCGCGGGTTCGGGGGTGGGGGCGGGCTGCTCGGCCTGCGGGCTCGATTCCGGGGTGGGGTCCGGTTCCGGCTCCTGGGTCGGCTCAGGCTGCTGGGTTGCTTCCGGGTCCTGTGTCGGTTCCGGGGCCTGGGTGGGCTCCGGTTCCCGGGTCGCTTCCGGCTTCGGCTCCGGTTCCTGGGCTGCTGCCTCCGGCTCCGGGTTCGGTGTGGGGTCCGGCTCGGGCGCGATGGCCTCGGGCTCGGTTTCCGGGGTCGGCGTCGCCTCGATGTCGAGGGCCGTCTCGGGCTTCGGAGTCGGCTCCGCCTCGGGCTCGGGCTCGGTCGCCGGTGCTTCCTCAGCCGTCGGCTCTGTCTCGGGCTGCGGTTCGGTCGCGGGTGCTTCCTCTGCCGACGGCTCTTCCTTCGCCGTCGCCTCCTGCTCGGCCGCCGGGGTCTCCTCGGCGGCCGCCGTCACTTCCTCTGCTGCCTCGGCGACGACCGGTGTCTCCGCAGCGGTCACCGGTTCGTCCTCAGCCACCGCCGGGGTCTCAGCAGCGGCCGCCGGCGCGTCTTCAGCCACCGCCGGTGCCTCCGCAGCGGTGACCGGCGCGTCCTCCTCCGCCGCCGCTGTCTCCCCGGTGTCCAGCGCGGCCTCCTCAGGGGCCACCGTCGGCTCGTCGGCCGCCACCGTCGGCTCGTCGGCCGCCACCGTCGGCTCCGCCGCCACCGTCGGCTCGTCGGCCGCCACCGCCGGCTCGTCGGCCGCCACCGTGGGCTCCGCCGCCTCGACCGGCTTGGTCGGCTCCGCCGCGTCCCCCCGCTCCGCCGGGCGCGCGGGACCCGGGACCGTTACCTTGTCGAAGGCGGCCGAGACCAGGTCGTGTTCGTGGCGGGGTTCGGGGAGCTGTGGGGTGGCGGTCTGGGGCTGCGTGGGTACCTGTTCCGCACCCTCTGCCTCGGCGGGACGCCCCTTGCGTGACCGGCCGAATGCGTTCCGCAGGAGAGTGAGAATGCCCATATTCGCAACCCTTCGCGTGAGTTGATGCCCGTTAATTCCTGGCCAGGACGGACACGTAAGGTTAGCGGCCCCGGATGGGGATCTTGAGGAGGGGCGACGGGTGGTGCCCGCCGTCGTCAAGGCCTTCATCGAGACTTTCGCGGGTTACGTCCACCCGAGCACGGCAACTTCCTGACAGATACCTCCAGTTCACGCTCCGTTCATTCGGTCGCCCCGCTCCCGCACAAACGTGCTCCTACCGTCCGTCACGCTGGATACAAGGGGAAGCAAGGGGAGTAAAGGTGCGCAATCTGCTGCCGATCATCAGAACGAACGACTCACACCCTGGCGGCCGGTCCGCCCTGACGTGCCGTTTCCGCTGTGGTGACGCCTGCTTCCACGAGGTGCCGAACACCACCGCCAACCCGTACGTCGGCGACGTCATCGCCGGCGCCCTCGACCGCCGTACCGTGATGCGTGCCGCCGCTGTCGTCACCGCGGCCGCCGCCGCGGGCACCGCGGCCACCGTCGCCGCCGCCCCGCAGGCCGAGGCCGCGACCGCCGACGGCCGGCACCGCCCGAGCAGCAAGGGCGCCCGTGGCCTGCGCTTCACGCCCGTCGCGCCGAACACCGACGACGCCGTGACCGTCCCCGACGGTTACGGCCAGAACGTCGTCATCCGGTGGGGCGAGCCCATCCTGCGCGGCGCTCCCGCCTTCGACCCGGAGAACCAGACCGCCAAGGCCCAGGCCGGTCAGTTCGGGTACAACTGCGACTTCCTCGCGCTGCTCCCCCTTCCGGGTGAGTACGGCCGCCAGATCCTCGTCGCGAACCACGAGTACACCGACGAGATCCTGATGTTCCGCGGCTACGACGCCGCCAACCCGACCCGCGAGCAGGTCGAGATCGCCTGGGCCGCGCACGGCCTGTCCGCCGTCGTGGTGGAGGGTGAGCGCAAGACCGGCAAGCTCGTCCCCGTGCCGCGGCACCCGCTGAACCGGCGTGTCACCGCCACGACGGAATTCCGGGTCACCGGTCCCGCCGCCGGCTCCGACCTCCTCAAGACCTCCGCCGACCCGACCGGCACCAAGGTGCTCGGCACCCTCAACAACTGCGCCGGCGGCACCACCCCGTGGGGCACCACGCTGCACGGCGAGGAGAACTTCAACCAGTACTTCGCCAACGGCACCCGCGCCACCGACAAGCGCTACGGCGTCACCGCCACCGGGACCGAGCGCAAGTGGGAGCGTTTCGACAAGCGCTTCGACGTCGCGCAGGAGCCGAACGAGGTGCACCGCTTCGGCTACGTCGTCGAGCTCGACCCGTACGATCCCACCTCCACGCCCCGCAAGCGCACCGCGCTGGGCCGCTTCAAGCACGAGGGCGCGACCGTGCGGCTCACGGAGGACGGCCGACCGGTCGTCTACTCGGGTGACGACGAGCGCTTCGACTACTTCTACAAGTTCGTCGGCAGCAAGCGGATGAAGAAGGGGTCGAGCCGGGCCGTGCGGGAGCACAATCTCTCGCTGCTCGACGAGGGCACGCTGTACGTCGCCAAGCTGACCGGTGACTCCCCCGCGATCGAGATCGACGGCACCGGCAAGCTGCCGAGCGACGGTGAGTTCGACGGCTCCGGCGAGTGGATTCCGCTGGCCACCGCCACCGCCGACGGTGCCGTCTCGCACGTCGAGGGCATGACCGCCGAGGAGGTGTTCGTCTTCACACGGCTCGCCGGTGACAAGGTCGGCGCCACCAAGATGGACCGCCCCGAGGACGTCGAGCCCAACCCGCACACCGGCAAGGTGTACGTCGCCCTCACCAACAACACCAACCGCGGCAAGACGGGCTACGCCGGCGTCGACGAGGCCAATCCGCGCAACAGCAACAAGCATGGCCAGGTCCTGGAGCTGACCGAGCGCTGGAACCGCGCCGACAGCACCAAGTTCGCCTGGAGCCTCTTCCTGGTCGCCGGCGACCCCAACGACCCGGCCACCTACTTCGCGGGCTTCCCGAAGGACCAGGTCAGCCCGATCTCCTGCCCGGACAACGTCGCCTTCGACCCGTATGGCAACCTGTGGATCTCCACCGACGGCGCCCAGCTCGGCTCGCACGACGGTCTCTTCGGTGTCGCTACGCGCGGTGAGCGGCGGGGTGAGCTGAAGCAGTTCCTGACCGTGCCGACGGGTGCCGAGACCTGCGGGCCGATCGTCCAGGACCGCCGTGTGCTCGTTGCTGTGCAGCACCCGGGGGAGGTCGACGGCGCGTCGGTGGAGAAGCCGGCGAGTGCGTGGCCTGACGGGCCGGGGAAGTTCGTTCGGCCTGCGGTCGTGGCCGTGTGGCGCAAGGACGGGTGCGACATCGGCGTGTGATGCGGTGACCGGGGGTGGGTGCGCTTGCCCGCGCGTGCGGGGTGCCTCCCCCACTCTCGGCTTCGCTCGAGCGGGGGACCCCCATCGCCCACCCGTGCCGCCCTGGGGGCACCTCCCAGGCCCTTAAGGCACTGGGGGAGGCACGACTGCCCGCAGCTACGCGCGTGCGCGACTGCCCGCAGCTAGGTCCGTGGTGACGCGATGGCTCTTGCCGCCGCCACCTCCTGGCGCAGTGGTTCCAGGACGCTGCCCGACGGGCCCGTGAGGTCGGTGCGGACCGGTACCAGGACCTCGGCCTCGCGGACGCCCTCGGAGAGCTCGCGCAGTTGCCGGGCGACCTGAGAGATCTCCGCCTCCGACGGCGGCGTGGCTCCGTGTTTGACGCGGACCCGCGCCGCCGTCGTCGCGTCCACGATGCGTTCCACGGCGACGACCAGCGGCCACCAGCCGGCGGCCCGGCGGCCGGTGGGCGGCGGTTCGGTCAGTGCGCGCTGGAATTCCGTACGGATGCCGGACAGGTCGCGGTAGAGGCGGCGGCGCATCCGGGCACGGGCCGCGGGGTCCGTGGTGTCTCCGAAGGCGGCCTCCACGTAGCGGGCGGTGTCGGCCACCGCGTCGGCCAGGCGGTCGCCGACGCGGGTGTGCCAGCTCTCCGGCCAGAGCAGGTAGCCGACGACCAGTGCGATGGCGCAGCCCATGAGGGAGTCCACCAGGCGGGGCAGGAGCAGGCCCGTGCCCTCGCGGTTGAGGATGTCGGACAGGACCAGGATCACCGGGGTGATGGCGGCCGTCTGGTAGCCGTAGCCGCGCGGGGTGAGCGCTGGGATCAGCGGGGCGAGCAGGAGCAGCACCGCTACGTCCCACCAGCCTCGGGGCACCTCCGCGAGTACCGCCGCCGCGACGACCAGCCCGGCGACCGTGCCGAGCGCGCGCAGGAGGGCCCGGGAGAACACCGAGCCGAAGTCTGGCTTGAGGACGAAGGTGATGGTCAGGGCGACCCAGTAGGAGCGCGGGACCGGGATGATCGAGACGAGGGTCTGGGCGAGGCCGATGCACAGGGCGAGGCGCAGGCCGTAGCGCCAGGAGCCGGCGGACAGCAGGACCGTGCGGGCGGTCCGGGCGGTGCGGATGCGTACGGCTGCCGGGCGGCCCAGGCGGTCGTCGATGCCTTGGGGGTCGACGTCCGGGGCGGTGACGACGTCGGCGGCGTGCCGCAGGGCGTGGTCGACGGCGCGGCCGGTTTCGGTGGTCGGTACGGGCAGGCGGAGTTCCACCGGTGTGGTCGAGCCGGTCTCCACGGCGTCGGCGAGACGGCGTACCGCGTCCGGTACTTCCGGTGGCAGCGGGCGGCCGCTGAGGTGGACGGCGGGGGCGGCCTCGATGACCGGGGTGACGGCGTTCAACCGGGCGACCAGCCGGGTCAGTTCGGGACTGCGGCCGTGGTGGCGGGCGCGGTGGCCGAGGACGAGGTCGTACGACTCGTTGAGCGCCCGGGTGGCGTCGTGCCGTGCGTCGTCGTACGTCACCTCCGAGTCGCCGCCGCAGGTGGCGAGCAGGTCGGCGACGGCCCGGTAGGTGTCCGCCACGGCGGTGCGTTCCGGCACCCCGGAGCGCAGGGGCCAGGACAGCAGGGCGAGGAAGAGGACGAGCAGCCCGCCGCCGGAGATCAGCAGCGCCGGCAGCCACCACTCGCCGGGCATCGGCAGCCCGGCCCCGATCACGGCGTTGAGCAGCAGGAGCAGCCCGGACACGGAGGCGACCGCGCCGATCGTCGAGATCATGCCGGACACGAGGGCGACGCCGGTGACGGCGGCGACGGCGACCCAGCCGTGGCCGTACACGAGGGAGCCCAGGGTCACCCCGACGGCGCCGAAGAGCTGCGGTACGGCGATGTTGAGGATCCGCATGCGGTAGGCGTCCGCGGTGTCGCCGATGACGCCGGACAGGGCGCCCATGGAGGCGAGCGCGCCGTAGGCGGGCCGGCCGGCCGCGAGCCCGATGGCCAAGGGCAGGGCCATCGCGACAGCGGCGCGGACGACGGCCGGCCGGTTGACGGGCGCCTGCTGCGGTTGGAGGTTCCGTACCAGCCAGTCGGGGGGCGTGAGGCCGATGGGGAACTCGCGGGGCATGGCCCATTATGGCCACGCCGGTCAGGCGTGCCCGAGCCGACGACGGTCGACGCGGGCCAGGAGCCCGGACAGCGCCCTGTTGAACTCCTCGGGGCGTTCCAGGTTGGGCATGTGGGCCGCCGAGTCGATCACGTGGAGGGTCGCGTCGGGGAGGGCCGCGTGCATGGCCCGGGCGTCGGAGACCGGGGTGTACGCGTCGTCCGCGCCGACGACGACCAGGGCCGGGACCGTGATGCGGGTCAGCAGGTCGCGGTAGTCGGGGCGCTCGGCGCGCCCGCGCAGGGCCGCGGCGGCACCCTCGGGCGGGGTGCCGGTCATCATGCGGTGGACATGGGCCTTGACCTCGACGGACGCGTACGGGGCGACCATCTTCTCCAGGACCTCGTCGGCGTAGCCGCGCATGCCCTCGCGCAGCAGGCGGTCCGCCATGGCATTGCGGCTGCGCCTGCCCTCGGGGGTCTCCGCCGCGGGGAAGGTGTCCGCCAGCACCAGGCCCCGGATGCGGTCCGGGCCCCACTGGCGGTAGCACTCCATCGCGATCTGGCCGCCCATCGACAGGCCGGCCAGCACGCAGGACTCCACCTTCAGCTCGTCCAGCAGCGCCCCGATGTCCTGCGCGAACTCCGACAGGAGCGTGCTGCCGGGGGTCACCGGCGATGCGCCGTAGCCGCGCAGGTCGGGGGCGACGACCCGGCGGGCGGGGGCGAACGCCTCGATCTGCGGGGCCCACATCGTGCGGTCGAAGGGGTGGCCGTGGACGAGGACAAGCGGGACCAGGGAGGAATCGGTGCCTTTGTCCTCGTATGCAAGGAAGGGTGCCATGTGCTCGACCCTAGGCCGCCCCAACTCCTCGGTGCAATAAGATCTTTGCTCTCGGTGCAATCCGGCAGGGGGACTTGTGGACGACTACGTGCGGCTCGCCGACCGCATCGCCGACGACATCGCCGCCGGCCGGCTCCGGCCGGGGCAACGGCTGCCCCCGCAGCGGGCGTTCGCACGGCGGCGCGGGATCGCCCCGTCGACCGCGGGGCGGGTGTACGGCGAACTGGTGCGCCGGGGACTGGTCGTGGGCGAGGTCGGGCGCGGCACCTTCGTCCGCGCCGCCCCGCCCGCACCGGGCGGACGGGCCCTCACCGAGCCCGCGACCACGGCGCCCGTCAACCTGGAGCTCAACTACCCGTCCGCGCCCGGCCAGTCCGAACTCCTCGCCCCCGCCCTCACCCCGCTCCTGCGCCCGGACGTCCTGACGGAGGCCCTCCGCCCGGCCGCCGCCACCGGCAACGCCGCCGCCCGCGAAGCGGCCGCCGCTCTTCTCGGCTGCCCCGACCCCGCCCGGCTGCTCTTCACCGGCAACGCCCGCCAGGCGATCGCCGCCGCCCTCGCCTCCCTGGTCCGGCCGGGCGGCCGTGTCGGCGTCGAGGCGCTGACCTACCCCCTGGTGAAAGAGATCGCTGCCCGGCTCGGCCTCACCCTGGTCCCGCTCGCCACGGACGAGGACGGGCTGCGCCCGGACGCCCTGGCCGCCGCCCACCGCAGCGCACCCCTGTCCGCCCTGTACGTCCAGCCGACGCTGCACAACCCGACCTCGGTCACCATGAGCGAACAGAGGAAACGCCAACTCGCCTGCACCGCCGCCGACCTGGAGATACCGATCGTCGAGGACCGGATCTGGTCGTTCCTGCGCCCCGAGCCGCCCCTGTCCGTCCACGCGCCCCGTCTCACCCATGTCGTCGACGGCCTCTCCAAGCGGGTCGCCCCCGGGCTCACCGTCGGCTTCCTCGTCGTGCCGCCGCACCGGGTGGACGCGGTGGCAGGCGCCATCCGCTCCGGCGGGTGGAGTGCAGGGCGGTTCGCGCTGGAGGCGGCCGTGCGGTGGATCGGGGACGGGACCGTCGAGCGGCTGGTCGCGGCGAAACGCGCGGACGCCGAACGGCGGCAGCACCTCGTACGCCGGCACCTGCGGGACTTCGCCGTACGCACCGACCCGCACGCCTACTACGCCTGGTGGGAGCTGCCCCCGCCGTGGCGGGCGGACACCTTCACCGCGGCCGCCGCCGCGCACGGCATCGCCGTCACCCCGGGCCCCGCCTTCGCCGTCGACCCCGGCCGCACGCCGGCCGCCGTCAGGCTCGGGCTCGCGTCGGCCGCTGAGCCGGAGCTGGAGCGGGCGCTGCGGACGCTCGCCGGCGTTGCCGCACGGGGCCGTACCGGCCGGTGAGCCAGGCGCCGAGGGCCACCGTCAGGCCCAGCGCGAGCAGCAGCCAGGACACCGTGCGCAGGGTCCCGGTGAGCGCGTCGTAGACCGCGCCCGCGGCAGGCCGGGAGACCTCGGCGGGCAGGCCGGCCAGCGTGATGTGCCGGCCGATCGCGACGGCCACGCCGAGCAGCGCGCCGCCGAGGGCCGTGCCGAGGCCGGTCGCGGTGACCGCGCGGCGGCGGCAGGTCGCGAGGGCGATACCGGCGACGGCGAACACGACCGCGCCGACCGGCAGCCAGAGGGCGGCGACTTCCAGCACGTGGTAACCCTTCCGGAGCCCGTCCAGCTCCTTTGCCGGGAGGATGGCGACCTGCGTGTGCCGGACCGGGATGTGGCGGGCCAGCACCACGTTGTCAGCGGCGAGTTCGTGTTTGATCCGGGTCGTGACGGGCGCCAGGTCGACCGTGACCGCGCCGCTGCGGCCGCCGTCCTCGCGCAGGGCGCGGAGCACGGCGGCGTGGGTGGCCCGCATCGCCACGTCCCAGCCCGCCCGGAAGGCCTCGGTCTGCGTGAACGAGCGCACCGCGTCCTGCACGAACGGCCCCATGGCGCCCGCCTGCGCGCCCACACCGACCTCGTGCAGCACCTCGTCCCCGACGGTGTCCGCGACCGCTTCCCGGACCGCCGGATCGGTGGCCAGCGGCGCCATCGTGCGGGCGTAGCGGCCGGTGTCGGCCAGCCCGTACGCCGCCCAGGCCGCCAGCGCCGCGCACGGGACCAGCAGGCAGCACAACGCGATCAGCGCCGCCGACAGGGCGCCGCGGAGGCGGAGGAGACGTGCGGACCGGGACGACACCCTTTCAGGCAACGGCCTGGGCGCGGGCGGGGCGAGCGGGGCGACTGCAATCGGGTGCATCCCCGACCCCTGGCGGAGCTGGGGATTCCGCTCTCCGGTGGAGGGCTCACCCGAACGGGTGTTTCCTGGTGGTGGGGAACACTTCCGGAACCTCGCCGGACGGCTGGGTCTGGCTCCGCGTCGTCCGGTGAGTGGAGGGATGAGGGAGAAGCGTGGACCCCGGCGACCGTGCCGGGGTCCACGCGTCACGTCCGGGGTGCCGTACAGGAGACGTCCGGGGCCCGTCAGGAGACCCGGCGGCCCTCGGCGTCCTCACGCGTGTAGTAGCGGTAGAACAGGATGGCGAACACGGTCGCCGCGACCGCCAGCGCCATCACCGTCGAGCGCAGCGCGGTCGCGCCGGTCTGGCTGTACACGAAGCCGAACGCGACACCGGCGAAGGCCATCCACGCCAGCGCATGCACTTCTCGCCTCATACGCGGACCCAGTCGGAGCAGCGCGAAGTACACCACGGCGAACGCGAGCGCGGCGACGAAACCGAGCAGCAGGTTCCAGCCGGTGATGGGTCCGCCGTCGCGCTGGTTGGCCGCGGCCCAGTAGCCGTAGACGAGCCCGAGCACGACGGGCACGGCCCATTTGGCGATCCTGTGGGTGCGCGCGCTGAAGATGTCGGGTGTACCGGCGGCTCCGGTCGTGCCGCCGGCCGTGGGTGCCGCATGAGCCATGAGAGCACTCCTCTCTCCTCGCCCCGCCTTCCAGGGCACACCTCGGGCCGACCCCTGGCAAGTCGGCCTGTCAACGCGGCTGGGAGGGGATGCGAGGGGCGCGGGGCCGTGTTTCGCTGGGGCCCATGGACCCCGTGAGCGTGGCCGGCGGCGGGGGTGAGCGGCTGCTCGACCGGTATCCCCGGGCCCGGCGCCGGGACGTGCTGCACCGGCAGCAGATGCTACGAGTGCGGGGACGCAGCGTCGCCTGGGTGCCGCCGCTGCTGCTGCTCGTCGGGATCGCGGTGGTCGACCTCCACACCGGCGAGGAGTTCCGGATCGTTTCCTGGAGCGTGCTGGTGCCCGGGATCGCCGCCGCGATCTGCGGGGTGTGGACCACGGCGCTGTACGGGGCGCTGGCGCTCGTGACGTACCTCGTCCTGGACAGCGTCTGGCCGGGCGAGTTCCTGGCCGGGCTGCCCGACTTCGTCCTGGTCGCGATCGGCGGTGTGCTGGCCGTGTCGGCATGTGCGGTGCGGGTGCGCGCGGAGGCGCACATGGTGCGGATGCGGGACATCGCCGAGACGACCCGGCGGACCGTGCTGCGTCCGCTGCCGGTGCCGTGGGGCGGGCTCGACCATGCGGCGGTGTATCTCGCCGCCGACGTCGACGCGCGGGTCGGGGGCGACTTCTACGACATCCAGCCCGGGCTCCACGGCACGCGGGTCCTGGTCGGGGACGTGCAGGGCAAGGGGCTGGGGGCGGTGGAGGCGGCAGCGGCGCTGCTCGGCACGTTCCGGGAGGCCGGGTATCACGAGCGGGAGCTGCGGACGGTCGCCGAGCGGCTGGAGGTGCGGATGCGACGGCATCGGGAGCACATGTCCGCGCTGGGGCGCACGGACGGGGACCGGTTCGCCACGGCGGTGCTGCTGGGGTTTCCGGCGGAGGTGGGGGATGCGGTGGATGTCGTGAACTTCGGGCATGAGCCGCCGTTGGTTGCCGGGCCGGGTGGGGTGCGGGTGCTGCCGGTGGCGGACGGGCTGCCGCTGGGGCTCGGTGAGCTTGTGTCGCCGGGGGCGCCGGGTGGGGTGTCGTTGCCGTCCCTGCGGCGGTTTCCGCTGGCGGAGGGGGAGACCCTGCTGGTGACGACGGACGGGGTGACGGAGGCGCGGAACGCGGGCGGGGAGTTCTATCCGCTGGCCGAGGAGGTGACGCGGATGCTCGCGGTGGATGCGCGGGGGGTTCGGCCGCGGAGGTTGGTGGTGTTCGTGCGGGACAGGGTGTTGCGGCACAGCGGGGGGCATCTGGCGGACGACACGACGGTGTTTGCGGTGCGGCGGCTGTAGGGGGCTGTAGGGGAATGCGCTTGTTCGCCGTTCCGGCGCCGCACTACCTTGCCGATGTGGATCTCTTCTCACGCTCGTGGACAGCGTTGCGTACGGCGGTCGCCGGGCTCGCGGACGAGGACTTCGCACGGCCGTCCGGCTGTACCGGCTGGCTCGTACGGGACCTGGTGTGCCACCTGATCATCGACGCGCAGGACGTCCTGATCACCCTCGTGACCCCCGCCGAAACGGAACCGACCCGCGACGCGGTGACCTACTGGGAGGTTGCCGGAACGCCGCCGGCCGGTGACGACCCCCTTGACGCGCTGATCGTCCGGCTGGCCGCTGCGTACGAGGAGCCGTGGCTGCTGAAGTTCCACCTCGACGACGTCGGCTCCGCCGCCGGGCGCGCGGCCGAACTCGCCGACCCGGGGCTGCGGGTCAGTACCCGCGACGTGGTCCTCACCGCGGGCGACTACCTCTCCGCGTACGTCCTGGAGTGGACGCTGCACCATCTCGATCTGGTCGCGCACCTTCCGCATGTGGCGGGGCCGCCCGTGGAGGGGCTGGGTCGGTCGCGCGCGATGCTGGAGGAGATCGCCGGGGCCGTTTTCCCTGCGTCGTTCTCCGACGAGGACGCGTTGCTGGTCGGCACGGGACGGCGTGCGCCGGGCGAGGCGGAGAAGGGGGAGTTGGGGGAGCTGGCGGTGAAACTGCCGCTCGTGCTCGGCTGACCGTCTGGCTGAACGGGGGTGGGGGTGGGTTGCGCAGCCCGGCGTTGGCGGGGTGCCGCCCGCGCCCACCCGTGCCGCCCTGGGGGTCCCCCCAGGCCCTTAAGGCACTGGGGGAGGCACGACTGCCCGCGGCCGGACGGGGTGGCTTACCGTGCTGGGGTGCCTGATCGACTGGGAGGGACCATGCCGGGGACCGTGTTGTTGGTGGCCGGTTCGCCTGTGGGTAAGGGGCGGCTGGTGGATGCGGCGGGGGTGCTTCCTGTGCTGGCGGCTGTGGCGCCGGGGGTGTTGGCGGGTGCGGAGACCGCGAACGTCGTCGAGCTGGCCGACCCGTTGGAGCCGCAGGCCGTGCTGACGCGGTTGCGGGCGGCCGCGGCGGCGCCGGGGCCGTTGACCGTGTACGTCACCGGGCAGATTCAGCTGGACCGGCGGCAGCGGTTGCCGCATCTGGCGTTGGCGCGTACGACGCCGGCCACCGTGCGGTACACGGGGTTTCCCTGGCACTGGTTCCGGGAGGAGCTGCGGCTGCGGGCGCCGGGGACGACGACGCTGTTCCTCGATCTGCACGCGGACGCGGAGAGCTGGGAGCTGTTGCGCTCGGTGCCGCTGGACTGTGGCCGGGAGAGCGCCGTGTACGGCAGGATCGCGCCCCCGCCGCACCGGCGGTCGCTGGGCGGACCCTCGTACATGAAGGCCGTGGCGACGATCCTGCGCAGCGGGCACCGGCCGCCGCTGGACCAGTTGCACCAGCAGGCACTGAGCCGGATCACCGGTGAGGACGTCGGTATCGTGCTGGCCGCGCAGCCGCCGGCCGTGAGCGATCCGCACGCCGCCGTCTCCGCCGCGGTCCGGGCCGGCCGGCATGCGGATGCGGACGGGCTGGCCGCGCGGTGGGAGCAGGCGGCCGTACGGGCGCACGGTGCCGCCTCCGAGGAGGCGCTGCACTGGACGGAGGTGCGGGCGGATCTGGCGATGCTGGCGGGGGACGCGGCCCGCAGTTGCCGTACGTGGCTCGCGGTGGCCGCCGCGCGGCTGGCCGCCGGACAGGCCGAGGACGCGCCCGCCGTGGAGGCGGCCGTGGACCGGGCCCACCACCAGTGGGGCGAGGTCCGCGATCCGGCACGGGCCCGCGAACTCGGCGCGGCGCTGGCGGAGTTGCGCGGCCGGGTGCCCGGCCGGCGGGCCGGCGCCCTGGACCACGTACAGCAGCAGCTGCGACGGCTTCAGCCCCAGGCACAGCACTGAGCGCCGGTTCGAACTGTGTGCCGAAGCCGCCGTCCGGACCCTCCCCAGTCCGCAACCACGGTGCCATGATGGTGAGTTATGGCTGAGGGGGATGGAGTGGCCGACCGAGTCGTCCGGGTCCGCTTGGACGAGACCGCGACCGAGAGCGATGTCGGCGCGCTGCGCAAGTGGCTGGAACGGGAGCAACGGCTCGACGAGAAGGTGCGTGCGGGCGAGCTCCGGATCCATGAACGGCGCCGTACGGACGAGTCCGGGGCCCCGATGGGCATCGCCATGGAGATCATCGTGGCGATGATCGGGGGATCCGCGTCGGTCGCGTTGAACCAGTTGGTGGTGCAGGTCGCGCATGCCGTGGAGGCGTGGCGGGAGAACCGCCGCGAGGTCGAGGACGGTGATCCGCCCGAGGCCAGCGTGGACCCCGTGGACCTCGACGGGTAGGCCGGTGACCCGTTTCGATCCGCGCGGACGGGTGAACCGGGCACTGCTGGTGGGTGTCTCCACGTACGACTTCACGGAGCCGCCGCACGGTGTGCCGGGCGATCTGCCGGCTGTCGAGGAGAACCTGAACCGGCTGCGCGAGGTGCTGTCCCGGGGCGGGGTCTTCGGCGAGCGCCAGATCACCGTCGCCCGGTCGCCGTCCCTGGACGACTTCGAGCGTGAACTGCGTACGGCCGCCGAGGAGGCCGAGGGGCTGCTCCTGCTGTACTTCGCCGGGCACGGTGCGATTCCCAGCGCGGGCGACGAGCTGTTCCTGCAGATGCGCAACGCGAGCGTGATCCCGGGCGGGCATGCCGTCTTCCCCGGCGCGGAGATGTTCACGACCATGCTGACCTGGCTCGCCAGCAGCCCGGCCGAGCGGATCGTGGTGATCCTCGACTGCTGCTTCGCGGGCAACGCGGCCTGGATCTGGGAGACCTTCCGGGACAAGCGTCGTGTGCTGCTGCTGATGAGCGTGCAGGCCAACCACCGTATCGACGCGGGCGACGCGGTCACGCCCACGCCGTTCACCGGGGAGCTGCTGCAACTCCTGGGAGGAAAGGGTGAGTTGGGTTTCCGTCAGGTCTCGGACGCGCTCCGGGCCCGGATGGCCGCGGGCCGCCACGAGACGCTGCGCGGCGAGCCGTGGATTCCGCAGAGCCGGGCGGAACCCGATGAGGACGTGCTGCTGTCGGCCCGCGGGGACGGGGTCGATCAGGGGGCCTGGAGTGTCTGGGCGGCCTGGCGGGCCGGTGACGACGGGGAGCACGGCTCACAGCGGCCCCTGCTGCTGCGGCTGCTCCCCGCCCGGGCCGCCCGCCTGCGGTGGCCCCGGCTGACCCGCATCCCGGTACGCCCGGGTCGGCGGCACGCACGCGGCCTGGCCCGGCGGGCCCGTGTCTGGGTCGGCGTCCTGGCCGCCCTCGCCGCCCTGGGTCTCGGCTCGTACGGCCTCCTCGGCCTGGTCGGCGGACCCGGCGACTGTGCGCCGCCCCTCGAGTTACGCGTCCTGACCGACCCGGACCTGGAGGCGACCGTCGGTGCCGCGGCCGACGCGTATCTGACGTCGGACGCGAACACCACCGGCGACGGCTGCCGGCGCAGCGGCATCACCGTCTACAGCGCGGGCTCCGCCGACGCGGTCACCGCGCTGCGCCGCGATTCCGGCGCCTGGCACGAACCGCGCGAGAACCTCAACCCGCAGCGTGACATCGGCCCGCAGCCGGACGTCTGGATCCCCGCCACACCGGCGGACGTCGCCCGGGTCACCACCGGCCAGGACACGGACGCGCTCGCCCTTCTGGAGCCGGACAACCAGGCGTTCGCGTACTCCCCCATCGTGCTGGCCGTGCCCCGCCACCTCGGCGTCCTCTCCCTGGACGAGCGGGCAGGACCCACGCTCTCCGAGATGATCGGCGCCCTGCGCGAGCGGGACGACCGTGCCGAAGTGCGCCGCCCCGACCCGGAGTTCGCGGACAGTGCGCTGCTCGCCACGACGGCCCTGTACGGCACGCCCGGTGCCGATCCGAGCCGCGTCGAGCAGGAGATCGCCCCGGCGGGACCGCCCGCCCGCACGGCCGCCGACCTGCTGTGCGCACTGCCGGACGACAAGGCCGTGGACCACCGCACCGCGGCCCTCGTGCCGGAGTTCCTGATGAAGAGCGGCGTCGGCTGCGACCGGACGACCCGCAGTCCGCGGCTCGCCCAGTACCCCGGCGACGTATGGGGCCTGGAGCCCGTGTTCGTCCGGGTCCGCTGGCAGGGCGCCGACCTCGACCGGGACGCGCGCGACGCCGCGGCCGACGACTTCCGGGAGTGGCTCACCGGGGAGGGCGGACGCGCCGCCTTCGCCGAGGACGGCTTCCGCGCCGCCGACCGTGACCGCGCCCTGCTGGACACGAGCGGCGAGGTCCCCGAGGGGGTGCTGCGGGATCCCTCCCCGCTCGTCGAGTCCGCGGGGCGCGACGCGATGGAGACGGCGCTGAGGAAGTACCGCGACGCCCGCGGGCCCGGCCGCGTCCTGTTCCTGCTCGACAGCTCCGGTTCGATGGCATCGCTGTGGAAGGGGGCCAGCGGCGGCCCCGGCCTGCTGAAGCAGTCGCTGGGCGGGCTCGGCGAGCAGGACGAGTACGGCGTGTGGGCGGTGGCGGACACCGCCGGCAACACGCCGTACGACACCCTGCTGCCCTTCGGCCACCACACCCGGGGGGACGCCGAGCGCGCCATCGACGGCCGGGCCCGGGTACGGGACGCCGAGGCCGACCCGTACGCCGCCCTGCTCGCCGCCCTCGACGACATGGCCGGGCGGGGCGCCGACGACGACCGTCCCCAGCTGATCGTCCACATCACCGACGACGAGGACGCCGACCGGCTGACCGGCGCCCGCCTCGACGACGTGCTGAACAGGGCACGGTCGGCGAAGGTGCCGGTCGCCGTGGTGTCGCTGGCCGGCGGCGGCTGTGCCGCGGGCGAGCCGGGCGCCCGGATCTCCGCCGCGAGCGGCGGCCGCTGTCTGGACGCCGACGACGAACTCGGCGCGGGCCTGAGCGACGAGGTCGCGCGCACCGGAACGGGGGAGGACTGATGGCCCGACGGCTCGCCGCCCTGCTGGCCCTCCTGCTGCTCGCCGCGTGCACCGGCGGTGGGGACGGCACCGACGCCGCGCCCTCCCCCGAGGTGCCCGGCGACATCGTGGTGGCCAGCGGCCGGGACGTCACCGGCAAGAACGGCATCCGCCAGCAACTGATCGACGTGTGGAACCGGCAGCAGGAACAGGACAACACCGGCTTCCGCGCCCGCCTGGTGGAACTCCCCGGCAGCGCCGACGAACAGCGCAGCCAGCTCCTCGGCGCCCTCCAGTCCGGCAGCGCCACCTACGACGTGGTCAACCTCGACGTGACCTGGGTGCCGGAGTTCGCCGCCGCCGGCCTGGTCCGCCCGCTGCCCGACAATGTGATCGACTCCGACGTCATCAAGTCCGTCGCCGGCACGGCCCGCTGGGACGACAAGGTGTACGCGGCGCCGTTCAACAGCGATGTAGGACTGCTCTACTACCGGCGCGACCACCTCCGGGACGGCGGGGTACAGCGCACCGACCTGAGCGGCGGTCTCGACTGGCGGGAGTTGGAGGAGCTGGTCGACACCCTGTACGAGCATCCGCCCGAGGGCTACGAGAAGGGCTGGACCACGCAGCTCGCCGCGTACGAGGGCCGGACCGTCAACGCCGTCGAGGCGTTCGCGTCCGCCGCGCAGGACCTCACGCTCACCGACGGCGACGGCCACTACAACGCCACTGTCGCCCAGCTGACCCAGGGCATCGGGGAACTGCGCCGGCGCACCCAGACGCCGTACCTGCTGAAGGACGCCGTCCACTCCGACGAGGCGGCGACGCTGGGCGACTTCGCCGACGGCCGCACCACGTTCCTGCGGCACTGGCCGTATGCGTACGGCACCCTGCACCAGTCGTTCACCGACGAGCAGCTCGGGGTGGCCCCGCTGCCCGGCCGGGCGGTGCTCGGCGGCCAGAACCTCGCGGTGACCGCGGCCTCGCAGCGGTCGGCGAAGGCGGTCGAGCTGATCAGGTTCCTCACCGGCAAGGACAGCGAACGCTGCCTGCTGGACGCGGGGTTCGCGGCGACACGGGAGTCGGCGTACACGGACGACGCCGTACGGTGCACCGCCGCACCCACGTCTGCCTCCCCGTCCGGCGAGAGCGCCGACCGCATGCCCCGCGACCCGGCCGGCCGCCCCGCCTACGCCCGCCGCATCCTGCTCCCGGCCCTGCAGAGCGCCGTACAGCGGCCGCGCACCGCGCTGTACGGCGCGTTCACACAGACCTTCACCGCGCAGCTGGGCGCGCTGTTCGGCGACAGCCCGCCGAGCGACACGGCGCTGGCGACGAGCCTGGACGAGGCGCTGAAGAAGGCGCTGCCGGACTAACGCTTCTCGTAGGGATTCGCCGGCTGCGCAACCGTCCGCACGCTCCCGGCGTCGAGGACGGGCGGCCACGCCTCGTCGGAGCCGAGCTCACCCTCGGGACGCCAGGTACCCGTGACGGTGACCCACGTGTCCGTCGGCGGCGCCTGCGCACCCCGCACTTCGACCTTGCTGGTCGTCGCATCGGCGGCGCAGCAGGAGACCAGGAGCCGTGTGACGTACCACGCGCCGTCGTCGTCCCGCGTGACGAAGCCGGTCAGGCGGACCGTACGGCCCTTCAGTGACCGCTCGCTGTCATAGACCGCCCGGGAGCTGAACTCGGCGAGCGTGAGGTCGAGCACCCTCTTGGAGGGCAGCGCCGGGAACGTCCCCACCCCCTGGGCCGCCCGCTCCGCCGCCTCCCTCTCCGCGCTGTAGGAGCCCAGGGCGGGCGGCGGGAAGAGCAGCAGGGCGAGGGCGGGCAGGGTCAGGAACCAGGCGACGCGCGGACCGGCGGGGCCGTGCTGGTGCCCGTGGCCGTCGTCATCGTCGTACTCCTCGTGCCGCCTGCGCAGCACCGCCGACACCACACCCAGCAGCACCAGCGCCACCCCCGACACGATCAGGTACGGCCGCAGCCCCGCCTGCACGTACCGCAGGTACAGCTCGCTGAACGCCGAGATGCGCAGCACCGCCCCGCCGGTCAGCAGGAGCAGCACCGCCGGTCCGTAGCGCCTCACAGCAGCCACCACCCGACCAGCACACTGGACGCCACCGCCACCACCCAGGTCGCCGAGGCGAACCGCACCGCGAAAGCCCGTCCGAACGTGCCGGTCTGCAACGCGATGAGCTTGAGGTCGACCATCGGGCCGACCACCATGAACGCCAGCCGCGCGGTCGGCGAGAAGCCGGACAGGGACGCCGCGACGAACGCGTCCGCCTCGCTGCACACGCACAGCACGACCGCCAGCACCGCCAGCAGCAGGACCGACAGCCACGCGGAGCCGGTGAACACGTCGAGGACCGCGCGCGGTACGGCGATGTCGAAGGTCGCCGCGGCTGCCGCGCCCAGGACCAGGAAGCCGCCCGCATGCAGGAAGTCGTGCTGGAGGCCGCTCGCGAAGCCCCGCAGGCCGGTCGCCGGCGGTCTGCCGGCCCCCGGCAGCCGCAGCCACCGCTCCTTCCCGAAGCGGGCCCACAGCCAGCCCATGACCACGGCCGCCGCCAGTGAGGCGACCAGCCGGGCCAGCACCATCTCCGGCTGCTCCGGGAACGCGATCGACGTCGCCACCAGCACCACCGGGTTGATCGCGGGCGCGGACAGCAGGAACGCCAGGGCCGCCGCCGGAGCCACTCCCCGGCGCATCAGGCTGCCCGCCACCGGTACGGACGCGCACTCACAGCCGGGCAGCACCACCCCCGCCGCGCCCGCCACCGGCACGGCCAGCGCCTGGTTGCGAGGGAGCAGCCGACTGAACACCCGCTCGGGCACGAACGCGCCGATCGCCGCCGACACCACCGTGCCCAGCAGCAGAAACGGCACGCCCTGCACCGCGACCGCCGTGAACACCGTCCACCAGGCCGCCACCGGCGGCGTGTACAGGTCGAGAGCCACCAGCGGGCCCAGCACCGAGACGACCGTCGCGATGGCGATCAGCGCCGCGCCGCCGACGACGGCGTACACAAGGGCGCGCACGCCGAGGCGCAGGCCGTCGGCCAGTGTCCGTTGGTTCTCCACGCGCCTCGTCCCGCTGCTCGATTCCGGAGGCAGGCTAACCGGCGGCGCTGTGCGCCGGCCGGGGTTCGTCAAAGAGGCGGCTGTGCGGGGGCCGGCCCCAGGGTGGTGGTGCCGGGGGCCGTACGGTGGCCCAGCCCCGTGCGGTACGCGTCCAGGGCCGCCTCCACCCGGCCGGTGCGGCGCAGCAGATCGCCCAGCAGCCGGCACAGGTCGGCCAGGTCACCGGCGGCGCCCGCGCGTTCCAGCAGGCTGAGGGCGCGTACGTAGTGCTCCTCGGCCGCGTCCGTGTCGTGGGCGTCCTCGGCGATCCGGCCGAGCAGGCGGTGCGCGGCGGCGGCGTGCACGGCGCCGCGCTCGGAGGAGAGGTCGCCGAGGACGTCGTTCAGGAGGGCGGCGGCCTCGTCGGACTTGCCGCGCCGGTGCAGTACGTCGGCGAGTTCGACGGCGACCTGGCTGCTGTAGAGGGCGGCGCGCTTGGCGGACAGCATCGTCTGGGCGGCCCGCAGCTCCTCCTCGGCGCGCTCCAGCCGGCCGTTCTGGGCGTAGACGTAGCCGCGCATCCAGTGGCAGTTGGCGAGTTCCGTACGGATCTGGAGCTGGCGGTACATGTCGGCGGCCTTGGCCAGCGAGGCGTCGGCCTCGGCGAGCCGGCCCTCGGCGACCAGGGTGCGGGCGACCTGACGGTGCATCCGTGCCACCAGCGCCGGGTCGCCTGCCTGTGGCGCGAGAGTGAGCGCGAACTCGGCGGCCTGCGCGGCGCGCGCGTGGGCGCCCATGTCCATGTACGGGCCTATGACCCCGGCGTAGAGCAGAAGCAGCGCGTCCGGATCGTGCAGTCCACCACGGTTCAGCTCGTCGAGAGTCGACTCCAGGAGATAGACGGCGTAACGGAGCTCTCCGGCCAGGTAGTGGGACACCGCCCGGCCGCGGATCGCGGGCACCCGGGCCGGGAGCGGAGCGTCGGCTTCGGCGAGGGACTTCTCGGCGCGCTCGAAGTGGTGGCGGGCGGCGATCAGATCGCCGGTGTCCAAGCCGCACTCGCCGAGCCCCAGCAACGCGGTGGCCTGCTCCTCCACCAATCCGTACCGCTCCGCCTCCACGAGCAGCGCGGCGTATTGCTCGGCCGCCTCCTCCGCGGCCCCCGTGGCGAGGGTGCGCTGCGCCTCGGTCAGCCGCAGCCGCAGATCGGTGGCGAGACGGGCCGGGCGTCCGGTGGCCAGCTCGTCGAAGGCGACACCGAGCCGGTCGGCGAGATGCCGCAACGCCTCGTCGGAGGGGCGGACCCGGCCGGCCTCGAGGGTGGAGATGTACGCCGGGGTGTAGGCAGGCTCGGCCAACTGCCTCTGCGTCAGACCACGTTCATGCCGCAGCTGCTGCACTCTGCGCCCGATGGTCTCGGGGTCGTCCCGGTTCGCCATGCGTTTCATCATGCCAGTAAGCCGACTTACACAAGTGGTTGTTCAACTCTCCTTGCTCCTCTTCCGATTGAAGGGCCCGACCCCCTAGGTTATGAATGAGATTAAGGCCGCTTAATCCGTCGCTGTCGTTGCGAGGTTCCCGTGCCCGGACCCACATCCGCCCGCCACGGACGCCCTTCCGCCCGTTACGCCAGGGCAGCCGTGGCAGCCGTCATCGCGGCCGCTGCACTGATCACCGCGGCGAACGCGGGGCCGGCTCGGGCGGCGGAGTCGGCATCCACGCAGCCGACGGGGAACAGTCGGCACGGCTAGGGCCTGTGCCGCGCTGCACGCGACCGTTCCTAAAGACTGAGCGGGAGTGAGTCCTGTTGCCAAGACTCATGCTCAGCCGAACGCCCCGAACGGTGTTGGGCGTTCTGGTCGACCGCGTTCTCGCCGCGTCCGGTGCGCACGGATCGTGTCCGTGGTCCGGGGATGCGGGGGCGGTTTCCCTCACGCCCTGGGGCGCCCGGTCGGGCCTGGGCGGTCCGATGCCCGCACGATCGCTCCGGTGGGTGCGGGGCGGTGCCGTCCTCCCCCAGTGCCTTAAGGGCCTGGGAGGTACCCCCAGCCGGATCGGGTGCCCCAGGGCGCGCCTGCCGATCGCCACGGCGGCAGCGTCGTGGCGAGTGGTCTTCCTGGTCTTCCTGGTCTTGGTGGTGAGCGGCTTCTGCCAGTGCCGGGCGCCCCGCTTTGAGGTGTAGGCCGGGTCGACGGCGACGATGGTGATGCCGAGTTCGGCCGCCATGGACGCGAGCCGGGCCCGCAGCCGGGAGGTGGGCATGCCGGAGATGAGCTTGCGGAAGCGTTTGCGGCGGCCGTGCCTCTCGCGGGTCTTCTCCGTAGCGAAGTCGAGGTCCTCGATCGCGACCGCGAGGCCGTGGCGTCTGGCCCAGTGCAGCAGGCGGATCAGGGCGTGCCTCACCTGCGCGTCGCGGTGTTCGGCGGTGCCGGTGAGGTCGTAGCCGAACCGGAGTGGTTCGCCCGTGGGATTGCCGTGTTCGTCGAGGCGCCAGGCGGCGAGGTGGTCAGCGTTGGTGTCCACCCCGATCAGGCCGTGCGCGCGGGCCGCTTCCAGCGGCACCGTCTGGACCGGGGGGATCGTCCACGACGCGGTCAGGTACCAGCGGCCCCGGCCCACGTCTTCGTGGATGCGGTAGGCGACGGCCCGGTCGGCGGTGACGCGGTCGGCCCACTGCTCGCCCCGGTGCGCGAACGACACGCGGGCGGTGAGCACGTACCGGCCGTGCGGCGCGTTCGCCAGGTGCGCCAGCAGCGCCGGGAGCCTGATCGAGACCTCGCCGTCGTCGGTGACGCGGATGGTCTCGTTGCCGTACGGCTTGCCGGACTCGCCATCGGCCTGGAGGAACCGGCGCCCGGCCTCCCACTGCTTGCGCCACTCGGCCTCGGTGAGCTTCGCTTCCTGAAGGTTGTGCCGGGTGTTCAGCAGCCGCTTCCCGCCGCGCACCACATGCACGACCCCGGCCTCCCAGTCGGCCCGCACTGCCTGAAGCCGGTCTTCGAGCAGGTGCAGGCGGCGGGACTTGGCGAACCACTCCTGCCGTGTGCGGTAGCCGCCCGGCGCCTGCTTGGTGCCCCTCGCTCCCACGGGCAGGGACAGCCGGTGCGTGATCGTCTCGATCCCGGCCTGAAGGCTCTGGATGTGCGCGAGCTGACCACGCCGGGCGAGCGCCCACTGATCGTGCGTGGCCTTCGTGATCGACCCGGCCCAGCGCGAGGAGGACTCCTCGGTCAGGACACGCTTACGCTGCGCCCACTGTTCGGTGTCGTGCTCCAGCCCGGCCGCGCACCGTGCCTTCAGATCACGGGAGGCGAGCGAACCGAGGTGGTCACCGACCAGGCGAAGCACCTTCTCGTCTGCGGCGCTCAAGTGCTTGAGCCGGGTACGGATCGCCACCCCCGAGGGGCCCGGCACCACGAACGGCGCCGCCACCTCCCGCAGTCCACCCCCCCCTTCACCCCCGGCCCGGTGCCGCAGAAATCCGTCACCGCACTCAACGACCACCACCGGCGAAGGTCACGCATTCGACGCAAGAACTCTCGTTCCCCGCCGGGGAGTGGGCCTGCCGCTGCCCGGAGGCTCACTCATGCGTACCAAAACATGCTCAAGTGCCGTCCATCGCCACCTGTTCACAACCCCTCCACCACCGACAGCCACAGCTTCACGTACCGCTCCTCGTCGACGTCCAACGCGACGTCGACGAGGGGCTGTTCGCGTGTGCCGTCGTGGATTTCGGACTCGCCGGGGCGGGGGCGGCGGTCGACGACGGTCTGGCCCCGGGTCGGGCCCGGGGCGAGGGAGACCTCCACCGGCAGCGGCTGCGTGGTGAGTCCGGCCGGGTCGGCGACCGCGCACACCGCGCCCGCGTCGCCGAGGCCGCCCGCCGGGTCCTCTTCGGTGCCGGGCCCCCGGTGGGCGAGCAGCTCACCGCCGAGGCGGGCGCCCGGTTCGGGGCTTGCGCGCAGTCGCCGTACGTCCGAGGCGGGGACGACCACGCGCATGAAGACGTCCAGGCCGTACATCGTGATCGGCACGCCGGCCGTGAGGAGGACCGCCGCTGCCTCCGGGTCGTGCCAGACGTTGAACTCGGCGACCGGCGTGGCGTTCCCCGTGGTCACCGCGCCGCCCATGAAGACGATCCGTTCGATGTTGCGGGTCACCTCCGGGTGGGTGCGCAGGAGCAGGGCGATGTTCGTCAGGGGCGCCGTGGGAATGAGGGTGACCGGGCGGGGGGACGCAAGGATCTCCCGGCGCAGAAGGGTCACCGCGTCGACGTCCACCGGCCTGCGGGTGGGGGCCGGCAGGCCGAGGTCGCCCATGCCGTCGTGGCCGTGGACGTGCCGGGCGGAGCGCGGTGCCTCGATCAGCGGGCGTTCGGCGCCCCGGGCGACGGGAATGCCGGGGGCACCGGCCTGTTCCAGCACGGTGAGGGTGTTGTGGACCACGCCGTCGACGTCGGTGTTCCCGGCGACACAGGTGACCGCGCGCAGGTCCAGGCCCGGGTGCCGTACGGCGAACAGCAGGGCCAGGGCGTCGTCGATGCCGGTGTCGCAGTCGATGATCACCGGGATGGGCTGACCGGTCACGTCCAGACTCCTCTCACCCGGGCCTTGTTGCCCTACGGCAGTGACCCTACGCGGATTCCCACAGCTCGGAGCGCCGGTCCCGGACGCGGGCGGCGATCAGCCGCAGCAGCTCAGCGGCGGGTACCGCCCCTGGCCGGCGGCCGTCCCGCAGCCGTACCGCCACCAGGTCGCCGTCGGCTTCCCGCGCCCCGATCACCGCCTGGTACGGCACCAGCCGCGCCGCCCGGATCCGGGCCCCCAGGCTGCCCTGCCCGGGGCCGTGCAGCTCCGCGCGGACGCCCTGCGCGGTGGCCTGGTTCAGGACGGACGTGGCTCGCTCCTCCTGCGCCTCGGACACCGGAAGGATCGCCAGCTGTACCGGCGCCAGCCAGGGCGGGAACGCGCCGCCGTGCTGCTCGATGAGGTGTGCGACCGCCCGTTCCACGCTGCCGATGATGCTGCGGTGGACCATGACCGGCCAGTGTTTCGCGCCGTCGGGACCGGTGTAGTGCAAGTCGAAGCGGGCGGGTTGGTGGAAGTCGATCTGCACGGTGGAGAGGGTGGTCTCGCGGCCGGCCGGGTCTGCGATCTGTACGTCGATCTTCGGGCCGTAGAAGGCCGCCTCACCCGGCGCGGACTCGTAGGGGAGGCCGGAGGCGTCGAGGGCCTCCTCGAGCAGGGCGGTCGCCCGCTGCCACAGGGCCGGGTCGGCCACGTACTTGCCGCCCTCCGCGGGCAGGGAGAGGCGGTGGCGGGCCGCGCGGATGCCCAGGTCGGCGTAGGCGCGGCGGATCAGCTCCAGGGCGGCGCGGGCCTCGTCCACGGCCTGCTCCAGGGTGCAGAAGATGTGCGCGTCGTTGAGATGGATCGCCCGGACCCGGGTGAGGCCGCCGAGCACGCCGGACAGTTCGGAGCGGTACATGCCGCCCAACTCGGCGATGCGAAGGGGGAGTTCGCGGTAGCTGTGGGGGCGGGAGCGGTAGATCAGGGCGTGATGGGGGCAGAGGCTGGGGCGCAGGACGACCTCCTCGGCGCCCAGTTTCATCGGCGGGAACATGTCGTCGCTGTAGTGGGACCAGTGGCCGGAGATCTCGTACAGTTCCCGTTTGCCGAGGACGGGCGAGTACACGTGCCGGTAGCCGGCGGCGCGTTCGGCCTCGCGGATGTACTCCTCCAGGGTGTGGCGTACGACGGCCCCGTCGGGCAGCCAGTACGGCAGTCCGGCACCCATCAGGGGATCGGTGTCGAACAGGTCGAGATCGCGGCCGAGGCGGCGGTGGTCGTGCACAGGGTTCTCCCTCGCTCGGGGGGCGAGGAACCGCCAGGGGACGACGAAGCCCCGGGGCACTCGCCCCGGGGCTTCGACTTTTACGTCGTCAGTGGTCAGCGCGCCGGGACACTCTCCGGCGTCGTCGTGAGAGACGGGTGGGCACGCTTCATGGGGTGACGGTAACGGGGGCTCGGCGATACGCGCGAAGGATTTTCGGTGGGCGCTCGGCTCTCCTCCGCGCGTCCGTACGCCGATGTACGCCCGTACGCCGTCCGTACGCCGAGGCCAGTACGCGCGGTTACTCCCGCTGTCAGACGTCGTCGCCGCTCCTGCCCGGCACGGTATTGGCATGAAACTGAACCGGCCCGCACGGCGGGCTTCCCTCGTCGTCCATGTGGCCGCCTCCGCGAGCTGGCTCGGGCTCACGCTCGGGCTGCTCGCGCTCGGGGTCACCGCGACCACCACCGGGTCCGCGGTGACCGTGGAGGCCTCCGTCCGGGCCATGAAGCTCTTCGCCAACTGGCTGCTGCTCCCCGTCGCGTTCCTCACCCTCCTCAGCGGCCTGCTCCTGTCGCTGGGCACGGCGTGGGGGCTGGCGCGGCATCGATGGGTCTACACCAAGTTCTGGCTGACCCTGGCCACGACCACCGCCACGGTCTTCGCGCTGCGCCCGGGCGTGAACTCGGCGGTCACCGCCGTCGCCGCGGGCGGCCCGCTGCCCGACGCCGGCGACGTGCTCTTCGGGCCGGTCGTCTCCCTGTCCGCGTACGTCTTCATGACGGTGATCTCGGTCCTCAAGCCGTGGGGACTGACGCGGCGCGGCCGACGTCTACGGGCGACGGCCCGCACTCCGGTGGTGTCGGCAGCAGCTGCGCCGCGGGCGCATACCCGAGCTCGTTCGTGAGGGCGGGCGGAGGGCTCAGTCATGGTGCCCTCGGGGGGCCTCGGCGCGTCGTGTCCATCTACTCCTGCGCCGGCTCGGCGGCCGTCCCGTATTCGTCGTGCCAGTTCCACCACTCGTACGGCGGGGTCTGGGGATAGCCCTCGGGCGAGTCCTCCCAGGTCTCCTGCCGCCCGAGTGCCGTCATGTCGAGGTAGCTCCAGAGGCTCCCCATGGCCTCGTCGCCGCGGGCGTTGATGAAGTAGGTGCGGAACACTCGGTCGTCCTCGCGGAGGAACGCGTTCGTGCCGTGCCACTCGTCCACACCGAAGTCGGTGTCGAAATCGTCGATGATCGTGTACCAGGGCATCGCCCAGCCCATGCGTGCCTTCACCCGCTCGATGTCCGGCTGCGGTGCACGCGACGCGAAGGCGAGCGTGGTGTCGCGGGCGTTCAGATGGGCGAGGTGGCCGACTTGGTCGGCCAGCATGGAGCAGCCGACGCAAGCGTGGTCGGGCCAGCCGGATACGCCGGGCTCGAAGAAGGCTCGGTAGACGATCAGCTGACGACGGCCCTCGAACAGGTCGAGCAGACTCACCCTGCCCTCGGGTCCGTCGAACTCGTACTTCTTCTCCACCGCCTGCCACGGCATCCTGCGCCGCCTGGCGGCCAGTGCGTCACGGGCGCGGGTCAGCTTCTTCTCCTCCTCGAGCAGCTGCCGGCGCGCATCTTCCCACTCCTGCGGCGAAACGATCTGGGGCGTCTTCATGGTGACGTTCACCTTCCGGGCCGGTTCGAGCTCACGTATGTGTCCAGGATCGGCCGCCGTCGGTACGGGCGCACGCCGATGCACACGCAGCCAGGAGTGCGTTTCAGGTGCGCCCACAACGCTGCTCACCCGTACGGCCCGGCCCCGCTGGCACCCCGCCGGAGGCAGTGGTGCCGTGGGCGTACGACTGTCGGAAAGTCCCCCTGGAGGCATCTAAATGACCCGACCCCCGGCCGCCCGCACCCTCCTCGCCTCCGCCCTCTCGGCGGGCGCGCTGCTGACGGTGGGCGGCTGCTCCGGTGCGCAACCCTGGGCGGCCCGGCAGGCCGCCGTCTCCGCATCGCCCGTCGCCTCCGCCACACCGCCGTCCGCCACCGGGGTGCCCGCCCTCACCGAGGCCCAGGCCCGGTCCGCGCTGATCACAGAGGCCGACCTGGGTGAGCCATGGGCGCCGACGCAGGGCACGGCGACCTGGCGGGACGCGTTCCTCAAGGCCTCCGCTCCCGCCGACCGGCGCGACTGCGGGCGTCTCCTCGACGGGCTCTACGCCGACGAACTGCTCGGCGCCCCGGCCCGCGCGGTGACCGGCCTGGACGACGGGGACGAGGGGGCCCAGCTGCGCCACCAGGTGACCACTCAGCGCGCGGCGGACGTGGACCGCACGCTGGCCTGGCTGGAGACGCTGCCGGAGAAGTGCGGGGAGTTCACGGCGACGACCGCGGGCGGGGTGGAGCGGAGGGTGGAGGTTTTCGACGCGGAGCTTCCGGAGGTCGGGGACGCGCGGCAGGGCCTGCGGATCACCGTCACCGACGACACGGACTACGAGCCCGTCACCCTCACCCTGGACGTCGCCGCGGTACGGGTGGGCGAGGACGCGTTCACCCTCACGCACGGCGGCCTCGGTGAGGTGTACATGGAGGTCACCCATGAGGCGGCCGAACTGGGCGCCGAACGGATCGCGGAGGTCAGGAAGCAGGGCCGGGCACTGGTGTGAGGCCCGTGCGCCCTGTCAGTCCCGCTCGAACCGCTCACGATGGGTCACCACGTCGTGCGCCACATCGAGGACGGTCCTGCCCCGCGCGAACGCATGCCCCCGCAGTCGGGCCAGTGCCTCGTCCGAGCCGACGCGGAGCTGGGCCATGATCATGCCGACGGCCTGGTAGACCTCGTCGTGCTCGGTGGCCAGTTCGCTCAGCCAGGGGCCGTCCGCCCGCCGGCTGCCGTTCTCCTCGCCGGTCGGCAGGGCCGTCATCAGGGCGACCGTCATGACGCCGGCCATGAGATACGCCGTGTGCAGTTCGCGGGCGCTGAGGCCGCCGGGGCTGTCGCGGTACAGGTCGAGCGTGCCCACACACCCTGAGTCGTCGCCGAGCGGCAGTGCGTACACGGCCCGTACGCCGGCCGCGGTCGCCTGCTGGGCGAACACCGGCCAGCGGTCGGCGTCCCGGCCCGCCAGGTCGGCGGCGATGACGGGGGCGCCGGTGCGCGCGGCGTGCAGGCAGGGGCCCTCGCCGAGGGTGGCCTGGACCTCCATCAGGTAGGCGGCCCGCGCGTCGCTGGCGCTGAGCGGCACGGGCATGCCGTCGCTGCACAGCGACACGCCCGCGCAGGTCACGGGCAGCAGCCGGACCGCGACACGGCACACCCTTCCCGGGATCTCTCCGGGATCGGCGCCCCGGACCCCGTGGGCGAACGCGTCGGCGGCCCACGCCGACTCCGGCTCGTCCCTGGGCCGCACGGTGACTCCCTCCTCCGACGCCGCGGCGGACCCCCACCACCCGCCCGGAAACGAGGCCCGACTACCCGTACGAGGCCACCCGAAACCGCGGGTTCCCGGCCCCGGGGCCACGGTGTAAGGCCCGGAGAGTGTGACACTTTCGCGGGGAGTGTCACATTCCCACGGCTGAATACCCTGCCGTGCCGACGCAGCCGGCGCCGGTGACCGACTTGACCGCCAGTCCGGCGACGGGGCTCACGTCGTAAGAGCAGCAGGGCGAGGGCGGGCAGGGTCAGGAGCCAGGCGACGCGCGGACCGGCGGGGCCGTGCTGGTGCCCGTGGCCGTCGTCATCGTCGTACTCCTCGTACCGCCTGAGCAGCACCGCCGACACCACACGCGCCAGCCGGATACGAAAGGGCCCACCCACCAACTCAGCGAGCCGGGTGGGTGGGCCAAGGGAACGTCAGGAGCGGGCAGCCCGCCGACGCCGCGTGGCGAGCACGATGCCCGCGCCGCCCGCCAGCAGTACCGCCGCGCCGATCGCGATCGGCATCGTGTTGCCGTCCGCGCCGGTCTCGGCGAGGTCCCCGCCGCCGCCCGCAGCGGAGGGCTCGCTCGCCGGAGCTGTCGTCGACTCCTCAGCGGACGGCGTCTCGGTCTCCGCCGGCGTCGACTCCTCCGGCTCCGTCGCCTCCGGTGTCGTCTCAGCGGGAGCCGACGGTTCGGGAGACTCCGGCGTGGACGGAGGAACAGTCGGCGTCGACGGCGGCTCCGTCTCGGTCGCCGTGCAGTCCTTCGTCCCGCCGTTCCACGCCGCGATCAGCTTGTCCTTGATGACCGGGCGGTCCGGCCCCTTGGGCAGGTCGCCGTGCTCGAAGCCGTCGCCGATGTCGGGGTCTTCGCCGTCGTACTTCACCGCGCCGCGGTAGAGGTCGACCTGCGCGAAGCAGCCCGCGTCCGGGACCGCGATGTCGAGCGAGTCGGTCTGCCCCGGCTTCACGGTCACGGTGTCGAAGTCGACGAACACCTGCTCGCCGGAGGTGGCGAAGGTGGCGCCGTGGGCGAGGTACGAGGCGAGGGAGGCCGTGCAGGTGGTGGCGTCACCGGCGGTGCGGACCTGGATGTGGACCTTGCCGTCGTCGCTGGGCCGCAGGCTCACGTCGTCGACCTTGACGGAGTCGTGGAAGGTCGTGCCGTCGAGCGAGAACTGGCAGCGGTCGGTCTCCGTGACCGTTCCCGCGCCCGTTCCGGGCTTGTACTGGCCGCCGGCCTCCCAGCCGTCACCGCCGCCGGGCGAACCGGTGGCCCAGGCACCGGAGGCGGAGGCCGCGCACAGGGCGAGCGACGCGGCGCCCGTCCCCAGCAGGCGGCGCATGGTGACACGTCTCGCTATGGACATGCGTATCCCATCGTGGCGTGTACATGGGTGTACACAGGGTGATTGGTCGTCGTAGGAACACTGGGCTCACTGGTCACATGCGCCACAGTGTGAGCACATGGTGGGTCGCCCGGCAGAACGCTGTCAACCTGCGGGAACGGACGGGGAGTTCAACGATTCTCCCGATGACCCCCACCGTTCCGTCACAGGGGGAATCCGTCACTCCGCCGCATGGCGACGTTCGCTTTTCCGGCCGACTGGACAGAGTCCTCCTGTTGCCCGCAAGCAGAGCCGCCCGCACAGCAGAGGAGACCGAGTGACCACGCCCGACCTCTCCCCGAAGAACCCCGACTGGTGGCGCCAGGCCGTGATCTACCAGGTGTACCCGCGCAGCTTCGCCGACGCGGACGGCGACGGGCTCGGTGACCTGAAGGGCATCACCCAGCGCCTGACCCATCTCGCCGCCCTCGGCGTGGACGCCCTGTGGCTGAGCCCCTTCTACCCCTCCGAACTCGCCGACGGCGGCTACGACGTCGCCGACCACCGCGACGTCGACCCGCGCCTCGGCACGCTCGACGACTTCGACGCGATGGTCGCCGAGGCGCACCGCCTGGGCCTGAAGGTCATCGTCGACATCGTCCCCAACCACACCTCCCACCAGCACGTCTGGTTCCAGGAGGCGTTGCGCGCCGGGCCCGGCTCCGGCGCCCGCGAACGCTATGTCTTCCGGGACGGCCGCGGCGCACACGGCGAACTCCCGCCCACCGACTGGCAGTCCGTCTTCGGCGGCAGCGCATGGCGGCGCGTACCGGACGGCCAGTGGTACCTGCATCTCTTCGCGCCCCAGCAGCCCGACCTCAACTGGGAGAACGAGGAGGTCCGCGCCGACTTCCGCACCACCCTGCGGTTCTGGTCCGACCGCGGCGTCGACGGCTTCCGCGTCGATGTCGCCCACGCCCTCGCCAAGGACCTGAGCGAGCCGCTGCGCGACCTCGGTGCGCCCGAGCTGAGCGACGAGAAGGCGCTGAGTGAGTTCGCCCCCGGCACCCATCCCTTCTACGACCGCGACGAGGTCCACGAGGTCTACCGCGACTGGCGGAAGATTCTCGATGCCTACTCCCCGCCCCGTATGGCGGTCGCCGAGGCCTGGGTCCCGGGCGCCCGCCGCGCCCGGTACGCCCGCCCGGACGAACTCGGCCAGGCCTTCAACTTCGAGTATCTGCAGGCAGGTTGGGACGCCGAAGAAATCCGCCGGGTCATCACCGACTCGCTCGCGGACGCCCGCGCGGCCGGCGCGTCGGCCACCTGGGTGCTGTCCAACCACGACGTCGTACGCCACACCTCCCGCCTCATGCTCCCGCCCGGCACGGACGAGAACGCCTGGCTGCTGTCCGGCGGCACCGCGCCCGCGATCGACGCGGTGGCCGGGCTGCGGCGCGCGCGGGCGGCGACCCTGCTGATGCTGGCGCTGCCCGGGTCGTCGTACGTCTACCAGGGGGAGGAGCTGGGCCTGCCCGAGGTCGCCGACCTGCCCACCGCGGTCCTGAAGGACCCGATCTGGGAGCAGACGGGCCGGGTCCGCAAGGGCCGCGACGGCTGCCGGGTGCCGCTGCCGTGGACGACGACCGGTCCCAGTCACGGCTTCGGCGCGGGCGGCGCCTGGCTGCCGCAGCCGGCGAGCTTCGCGTCGTACGCCGTCCAGGTCCAGGACGGGGTGGAGGGCTCCACCCTGGAGCTCTACCGCAGAGCCCTGCGGCTGCGCCGCAAGCTGGTCGAGGGCGAGACGCTGACCTGGGCGGAGGACACCCTGCCCGGCGTCCTGCAGTTCACCCGTTCCGACCGCTGGCGCTGTGTGGCCAACCTGTCCGGCACGCCCGTACCGATGCCGCCGGGGGAGCCGCTGCTGACCAGCGCGCCCCTGGAGCCCGACGGACGCCTGGGCCCGGACACCACGGCGTGGCTGGGACTGTGACCCGGGTCTGCCCCGCCTTCACCGGCCCGCAGCAGCCGCTCCGTCGACGACGACCAGCTCGTGCGGGGTGTCGTTCAGGCGGCGGCCGCCGTGCTCCGTACAGGTCACGATGTCCTCGATCCGGACGCCGAACCGGCCCGGCAGATAGATGCCGGGCTCGACGGAGAAGCACATGCCCGGCACGAGCGGCTGCTCCTCGCCCGCCACCAGGTACGGCGGCTCGTGGGTGGTGACGCCGATGCCGTGCCCGGTGCGGTGGACGAAGTACTCGCCGTACCCGGCGTCCTCGATCACCGACCGGGCCACCCGGTCGATGTCCTGGCATGCCACGCCCGGCCGTACCGCATCGACCGCGGCCTGCTGCGCGGCCCGCACGATGTCGTGCACCTTGCGTTCCTCGGCGGTGGGCTCGCCGACGTGCACGGTGCGGGTGGTGTCGGAGCCGTAGCCGTCCTTCAGACCGCCGAAGTCCAGGACGACCATGTCGCCGTCCTGGATCATCCGGTCGCCCGCCTCGTAATGCGGGTTCGCCCCGTTCGGACCGGAGCCGACGACGGTGAAGTCGACCTGGCTGTGCCCGTGTGCGCGCAGCAGCCGGGCCAGGTCGGCGGCCACGTCCCGCTCCCGGCGCCCGGCGAACCGTACCGACAGGATGTCCCGGTACGCCGCGTCCGCGGCCGCCCCCGCTGCGGCCAGCCGCTCCACCTCGTGCGCGTCCTTCACCGCCCGCAGCATCGGCAGCGCGACGCTCAGCGAGCGGTACGAGGTCAGCGGCAGCACCTCCTGGAGGCCGAGCAGGTGCATAGCCCAGGTCGCGTCGCCGACGCCGTACCGCCCGTTGGGGCGCAGGAGTCCGGCCGCCGCGGCGTACGGGTTCTGGCCGTCCCACCACTCCGTGATCCGCAGGGCACCGGCGCCGGGGGCCGCCGTCGCGTCCGGGCGTTCCAGTGCCGGGACCAGCAGGCGGGGCTCGGAATCCTGGGTGAGGACGAGCAGGGTGAGGCGTTCGGTGATCGCGGGGGGCCGGTAGCCGCACAGCCACACCATGTCCGGACCGGGCGTGACCAGCAGCCCGGACAGCCCGACGGCGGCCGCGTCGCGCGCCGCCCGGTGCATGCGTGCGGCGTAGTCCTGCTCGGTGAAGGTCACCGCGGTCGCCGTCTCGCCCATGGTCAGTACCGCACGGCCCGTGCGACCTCCACCTCTACGTCGCCGGACAGCCTGTGGGTGCTGCGGGCGGTGGCCTCGCCGCTCCTGCCGGCCCGGACGTCGGAGACGGTGACGACGACGGTGTCGAGGAAGTCGCCGTCCCGGTTGTTGAAGTCGACCTGCACGATGAAGGATTTCGTCGAGTCGGTGGTGTTCCGGGCGGTGACCTCGACGGTGGTCCGTCCGTCGTCGGCGGTCGTCGGCCTGCCGAGGGTGACGTCGTCCCTGACGTCGATGCCCTTGGTGATCTCGTCGATCCTGCGCTCGGCCTCGGCGGTCGCCGACGCCCAGAAGTCCGAGGCTTGCGAGGCGGCCGACTCCACGGCCGAGGCGGCATCGGTGGGCAGCGGCTCGGTGTCGTTGTTGTCCGTGCAACCGGTCAGCCCGGCGCCCACCGCCACCACCAGCACCGCTCCGACCGCCCACCACCGGGTCCGGTAACGGGCCATGTCGCCTCCCTGAATGCGTCCTCCACTCCAGTGAAGGCCCACCCGCGCGACCCCGCATCCGCATGGCGGTCACCCGGATGGCGTACGTCCCGTGGTGGCGGCCGGGACCGGCCCGGATCCTCGAAGCAAGAGCCTTTCAGGGCAATGCAGGACAGAGACGGAGCCCGGCCATGACCGACCAGCCGCACGCGAACGAGCCGCCGGTCTGGGACACCGCGCACCGCAGGGCCGCCCCGGCTCCGCCGCCCGGCGCCCCTGGCGCACTCACCGGCGGCATCCACTTCGCCGGCGTCCTGATGACGCTGAACGGCATCCTGGCGATCTTCCAGGGCATCGCCGCGATCGCGGAGGACGACGTGTACGCCCGGATCGGCTCCTACGTCTACGAGATCAACCTCACCGGCTGGGGAGTGATCCTGCTGGTCCTCGGCGTCGTGGCCCTCGTCACCGGCTGGGGCATCCTCAAGGGCGCCGGCTGGGCCCGCTTCGCCGGTATCGCCCTGGCCTCGCTGAGCCTGATCGCCCAGTTCCTCTTCCTGCCGTACGCGCCCCTTTGGGCGATGATCCTGATCGCCATCGACTTCTTCGTCATCTGGGCGCTGGCGACGCAGTACCCGCACCACCAGCGGGTGTGACGACGTGACGCCGCCCGGCGCGGTCAGCCGCCGAGGCAGATGACGAGCAGGCAGAGTTCCGGCGACGACGGCGAGTCCGGCGAGTCCGGGGACGACGGCGAGGTCGGTGCCGGTGCCGGAGTCGACGGGGTGGTGCCCGGGTCCGTACCGCCGCTGTCCGCGGGGTCGGACGTCGGAGCGGTCGTGGCGGGGGGCGTCGCGCCGGAGGCCGGGGAGTCGGCGCGCTGCTGCGGAACCAGCGGCAGGGACGGGACGACGGACTCCGTCTGCGTCGTCGGGCCTGTCGGGTGGGGCATGACGGGGGCGTCCGCCCGGGTGCTCTCCGGCGTGGTGCGGGGCGCGCCGGGCCGCTGCCGCGCCGGGTCGGAGGCGGGAGCCGTCGGGGAGGAACGCGGTGTCTCGGGCGGGGCGGTCGACGGGCGGTCGCGCTCGGCCGTGGGCCGCTCCGCGGCGCCCAGGCTCACCTCGTCCTGCGCCGTCGCCGCCTGCGCCCCGTCGCCGGAGTGCCGGTCCATCGCGGCGAGGGTCAGTCCGCCGCCGACGAGCGCGACGGCGGTCGCGATCACGGCCTTGCGCCGGCTCTTCTTCCAACGGGCCCGTTGGTGCCGCCGCGCCGCCCGGCCCTGCGGCGCGGGTATCGCGCCGTCGGTCTCGGCGGGCGGGACGGTCTCCGGGGGCGGGTCCGTGGGAGCGGTGCCGGCCGGGTCCGGAGCGATGTCCGGGGCGTAGGCGCCGCAACCGGGGCACACCAGGGCGCCGTTGAGATGCCGACGGCACGAGGAGCAGTAGTCCATCCGCCAGTAGTCCATCTGCGGTCTTCCTGAGTTGACAGCGCCGAACGGCCAGCAACGCTAACGAGGGATTCCCGCGGCTGTGTGCAGCCTGTGTGACGCTCCTGCACAGATTTCCCGCCCTTGTGCATACGCCCACGCCATGAGGCGGGCCCACCGCGTGGGAGGCGGCGGGCCCACTTCTCGTACGGCTGTGCCTAGGCCAGGTGCACCTCCAGCGCGGCCCGCACCCCCGACTCCACCGCGCCCTCGATCCAGGACGGCTTGACCGAGGTGTGGTCCCCGGCGAAGTGCAGCGGTCCCTCGGGGCTGCGGATGGCCGCCAGGAGCTCCGTGTGCTGGCCCGGGAGCAGCACCGACGCCTCGCCGTACGCGTACGGGTCGCGCAGCCAGCTCTGGGTGCGGCCGGCGCCGGTGTAGAAGACCTCGATGCGCTGCCCGTAGACCTGTTGCAGCCCTCTGAGGGCGTGCGGGTAGCGGGCGTCGTCGTCGAGGGAGTCCCAGCGGGAGGCATCGTCGGCCCAGCTGTAGGACGCGAGAACGACCCCGCCCCGGCTGCCGGCCACCGGATGGGACGGATTGATCATGAAGCGGTTGGAGTTGTCGGAGACCGAGCCGCCGCCGACGATGTCCGCGGCCTCGGGCTGCTCACGCGCGGCCCAGCGGTTGGCGGCGTAGTGCACGCGCTGCGCCGGGGTGATGTGTCCGGCCGGCACGGAGGGATGCGCGCCGAGCAGACTCCCGTCGGCGGGCGCCTTCCCCTTCCGGTACTCCTCGTACAGGCCGGGCCGTACGGCATCCAGCTCCCGCTTCCACTCCCCCTCCCCGAACTCCCACCACCGGCGGCTGAACTCGAGCAGCACCTTGGTCGCGCTGTCGTAGTGCAGCTCGGCGACGGCACGCCGTTTGCCGTACGACATCAGCGGCCTGACCTGCACCTGCCGCAGCCCGGAGAACGGCACCGTCACGATCGCGAGGTCCCCGGTGAACTCCTCCCGTACGACCTTGCCGTCCCGCCCCTCGGACACCGTGTCCACCCACACGTGCGGCCCGCCGGCCCGGACGTGGGAGACGTCGCCGCGCCGGTCCGGGTCCCAGTACTCGATGTGCGTGACCCGCCGGTCCATCCGCACGACGTCCTTCACCTGCCGCAGCAGCGCGTCCGGCAGCGTCGCCGTACCACCCACCAGCTCCCAGAACGCGGTGTCCGGGCTGATCAGCGACTGGCTGATGAAGCTGTGGATGAACGACAGGGGCAGCCGCGAGGTCAGGTTCTCCAGCGTGCCGACGAGATCGACCGTGCGTTCGTCGAAGCCGGCCTGCTCGGTCAGGAACCTGTACATGGACCAGTCTCCGTACCGCTGGATGACCCGCGCCCACCCCTCGACCCGTTCGGGCAGGGGCTTGTCGACGCGCCTGCCGTCCGGCCCGACCGTGCTGAACTCGTCGCGCACCGGGTCCAGGGCGGTGCGCAGGATGGTCGCGGACGGTGTGTCCCAGTACGTGCGCGGCACCCCGAAGGACCGGTTGACCCTGCGCGGCGCCCGCGCGTAGGCGGCGCGGCGCACGCGGATGCCGTTGACGTGGAGCCACGCCCGGTTGACCGGTTTTCCCTCGCCGTCGACGTCCACAAGGTGGAACGGCCGCCGTTCGACGCCCAGTTGGTCGATCAGGGACATCACCAGCGGATGGCTCCCGGGGATCCGCATGGCTCCGGCCTCCGCGTACTGCCGCGGATCGGCGAACGGCTGCGCCGCCTGCTCGTGTCCGCCGGTGCGGAAGGTCTTGATCCGGCCGCCAACCCGGTTGCCGTTGGCCTCCAGCAGCGTCACGCGATGCCCGGCCCGCTTCAGCAGCCAGGCCGCCACAAGACCCGCCGGCCCCGCACCGACGACCAGGATCTTCTTGGCGTTGCCGGTCTTCGGCCGGGGCAGACCGGTGTCGAGGATCTTCTGGTACGCCGGCACGAGCGGCCGGTTGTCGTCGTCGACGACCAGCAGCGCGCGGGCGACCGCGAGGCAGGTGGCCCAGTCGGCGGTGGATCTCGGCGGGCAGGGCGCCTCGCGGGGACGTGCGGGTGCGGCGACGGCCGGTCCCGCCGCGCCGATCCCGACGGCCGCGGTGGTCGCGGCGGTGAACTTCCGCCTGGTGAAGGGGGAATGACGGTCAGCGATGCGCACTTCATCCATACGTCCTGGATAAGGTGCGCCGCCGCACCCCAACAGCGTGATCAACGGCGACCACCGGAACGTGCGAGCGCAAGGGGTCAGTCGGGCAGCCGCACCGACCGCCCGAGCAAACCCGTCACACCCACGCGCCCCCCAGCTGCAGTCGCCCCGGGTTTAGAGGCCGAACTCCTGGGGAGACACCCCGAGCACCGAGCACGCCTCGCGCAGGACCTGCTCCTCGGCCGGTGCGACGTAGCCGTCCGCACCGGCGATGACGAAGCCGGTCTGCACGACCGCTCTGGCCTCCGTCGGCTTCTTGGCCGCCTTGGCGATCTCCTGCATGACGTCCCTCTTGCCCTGCGGGAAGTCGAACGCCAGCTGGTCGACATGCTTGTTGAACCGCTGGCGCAGCTGCTCCGGCGGGAAGTTCTGCAGGACGTCGTTGTGCAGGATCAGCGACTCCACATGCTGACGCTCGGTCGGGTCGACATGCCCGTCCGCCGCCGCGACCAGGGCGCACATCGCCATGCTGGCGTCCCGGTAGGCGCCGCTCTTCAGCTCCGTCTTGAGCGAGGTGAGCTGGGACTTGAGCGTGCTCACCAGCTGGGCCTTCGATCCCCCGGTACCCGGCCGCCCGTGTCCGCCGGAGCCCCGCATTCCCTGCGACTGCTGCTGCAGACTCTTGGCCTGGTCCTTGATCCGATCCCACATCGCCATCCGTGCCACCTCGGCTTCAGCCCATGTCGTTCCGGTCGCCCGCGAGCATTCCCGGGCCTCCCTCTGGCAACGCCTCCCGGGTCCCCGAAGTTCCTCGAACGGCTCAGCGACCGGGCCGTTCTGCCATGTCTGCGTCACCGCCTCGGACGAACGCGGGCATGATCCGGTCGTGGACCAGGCGGAGCTGGGTGTTCACGTCCGCCACCTCTGCGAGGTCCCGGCCGGTGAACGCCCTGACGAGCGTGCGGTCGGTGACGGCACAGATCATGTGGTTCACCCCGCTGGGAGCGATCTCCCGCAGGATCTTGTCCCGGCACTCCTCGGGCGTACCCGCGATGGAGAGGCGTTCGGCGATCTCCGGCGTGGTCAGCTCGATGCCCCGGGCCAGATCACCCGCGGCGATGGCGTCGACGACCGGTTTGAGCTCGCCCGGGTCCACCCCGTTGCGGCGCAGTTGCTCCTCCGGCATCGAGGAGGCATAGATACCGACCATGCTGCGGGCGGCGTCCTTGGCGGCCGCGGAGTCGGGCCCGGTCGCGAAGACGACCCACGCCCCGATGTCCAGCGACCGCCAGTCCCGGCCCGCGCGCTCCGCCCCGGCGCGTATGTGCCGCACCGCGTAGTCGTAGGCCTCGCGGGTGTAGCTCAGCGCGTGGTGGCAGCCGTCCGACAGCTCACCCGCCGCCTCGAAGGACTTCGGCCCGCGCATCGCCCCCAGCTTGAGCGGCACCCGGCTCTGCACCGGCCGGGCGAACGTGAACAACCCGTCGTACGAGAAGAACTCGCCGTCGTGGGTGATGCTCCCCTCGTCCAGCAGGGTGCGCACCACATGGAGCGCCTCCTTCACCCGGGACAGCGGTCGCGTGCGGGCCCAGTCGATGCGGTACTGCGCCAGCAGCCCGAAGTTGCCGCTGGACAGCACGCCCTCGGCGCGCCCGCCGGACAGTTCGTCGAGGGTGGCGAGGGCCTGCGCGATCAGCGTCGGCTCCCGCAGCGTCACCGGGGACACGCTCGGGCCCAGCCGGATCCGCCGGGTCTGCCCGGCGGCCGCGGCGAAGAGCAGCCACAGGTCCTTGTGCCAGGTCTCGTCGGCGGCGTAGCAGGCGTGGAAGCCCAGTTCGTCGGCGAGTCGGATGGAGTCCAACGACTCCGCGAGGGGGTAGTCGGGGAGCATCGCGTAGCTGAACTTCACGGGCGCCACCTTCCGAGGAGTGAACCGCGGTACGGATGTGTCGTGCACCTGTCTCCATCGAGGATGTTGACGCCGACCGTCAACTGTCCAGTGCGCGTACGGAGTTGTCGTCGTCCCACCTGCCAGCCCCTGCCTCCGGGCGACCGGCGTTGACAAGTCCGTCGGCGGCCCTCCATCATCATTTCACTAATCAAGTAGTGCAATGGTGGTGGAGGGCTTGGAGTTCCGCATCGACAGGCGGAGCGGGGTCCCCGCCTATCAGCAGATCGTCCAGCAGACGAAGCAGGCGCTGCGGCTCGGCGTTCTGGTACCGGGGGACCGGCTGCCGACCGCCAAGGAGGTCGCCGAGACCAGCGCGGTCAACCCGAACACCACGCTCAAGGCGTACCGGGAGCTGGAGCGGGAGGGCCTGGTCGAGCCGCGGCCGGGTCTCGGCACCTTCGTGCGCCGCTCGCTGGCCCGCCCCCAGACGGGCGCGGACTCACCGCTGCACGGGGAGTTGGAGGCGTGGATGGCGCGGGCGCGCGAGGCGGGCCTGGAGCGGGAGGACGTGGCCGCGCTGGTCGCGTCGGCCATGGAGAAGCAGTACGGCGCAATGACAGAGGCGAGGAGCACAGGTGAGTGACGGTACGTACGCCGGCGGGCCGGCGTTGGAGGCGGTCGGGCTGGGCAAGCGGTACCGGCGGGGCTGGGCCCTGCGGGACTGCTCCTTCCGGCTGCCGGCGGGACGGATCTGCGGGCTCGTCGGACCCAACGGAGCGGGCAAGACCACGCTGCTGGGCATAGCGACCCATGTGCTGGAGCCGACAGAGGGCGGCCTGCGTGTCTTCGGCGCCGTCCCGGGATCCACCGAGGCCGTCCGGCGCACCGCGTTCCTCGCCCAGGAGAAGCCGCTCTTCCGCCGCTTCACCGTGGCCGAAACCCTGCGTCTGGGACATGAGTTGAACCCCGGATCCTGGGACCAGCGGGCCGCCGAGAACATCGTCCGCGCAGGGAACGTGCCCCTGGACGCGAGGATCGGCACCCTCTCCGGCGGACAGCGCACTCGTGTCGCCTTCGCCCTCGCCTTCGGCAAGCGCCCCGACCTGCTGCTGCTCGACGAGCCGATGTCCGACCTCGACCCGCTGGTGCGCCACGAACTGATGGGCACCCTCATGGCCGAGGCCGCCGAGCACGGCACGACCGTGCTGATGTCCTCGCACATGCTCGCCGAGCTGGAGAGCGTCTGCGACTACCTCGTCGTCATCGCCTCGGGCGGAGTACGTCTCGCAGGCGACGTGGACGAACTGCGCGAGGCGCACACCCTGGTCACCGGAGTCCGGGACGGCGAGGGCACACCGAGCGACCTCGCGCACCACACCGTCGTCGAATCCCGCCCCAGCGGACGGCAGTACACCGCCCTGCTGCGCCCCGACGGGCCGATCGGCGGCCCCTGGGAGACCGACACCCCGAACCTGGAGGAACTCCTGCTCGCCTACCTGCGCTCACCCGAGGCACCACCCCTGATCACGCCCAGCGCTCAGGTCCCCGGCCAGGCGCACGGCATCCGGGCGGTGGCGGCATGAGTACCCTGACCGACACCCCGACCACCACTTCGCCGGCCACCCGCCCCGCCCGCGGCCCCCGGCTCAGCGGAATGACCTGGTTGGTCTGGCGGCAGCACCGCGCCGCCTACTGGACCATCCTCGCCGCCACCGTGATCGGCCTGGCCTGGATGGTCTACCAGCGCGCCCAGTTGATGGACTTCCTCACCGGCTACGGCTGGCCCGCCAACAGCATCGAGAGCCTGGGCCCGGAATTCGAGCCGTATTCCCAGGCCTTCGGCCGCGTCTCCACCGCGCTGGGCCTGATCCCCGTCCTCCTCGGCGTCTTCGTCGGCGCCCCTCTGCTCGCGGGCGACCTGGAACACGGCACCGCCAAGCTCGTCACCACCCAGTCCACCGGCCGCCTCCGCTGGCTGGCCACCAAGCTCGGCCTGACCGCGCTGCTGATCGTGGTGAGCACGGTCGCGCTGTCCGTCGTGTTCGGCTGGTGGTGGAGCCCGGTCAAGGAACAGAACACGGTCCTGGACTGGACCTCCGGCGCCGCGTTCGACACCACGGGCCCGGTGCCCGTCGCCCTCACCCTGTTCACCGTCGTGAGCGGTGTGGCCATCGGCGTGGTGCTGCGCCGCACGCTGGCGGCGATGGTGGTCACCTTCGGCTTCGCGGTCGTCGTCCAGCTCGTCTGGGGCTACTTCCGGCTGGCGCTCGGCGACACCGTCACCGTCACCACCGACAAGGGCGTCCTCGCCGAGAACGCCTTCCCGACGCTGCCCGACGCCGCCTACCAGATCGACCAGTCGTACCTCACCGGCAGCGGAGAGCTCCTCGGCTGGAGCACCTGTGTG
Organism: Streptomyces sp. NPDC127197; assembly: GCF_042672405.1. Lineage (NCBI taxonomy): Bacteria > Bacillati > Actinomycetota > Actinomycetes > Kitasatosporales > Streptomycetaceae > Streptomyces > Streptomyces sp. NPDC127197. The sequence goes on from NZ_JBHXVG010000017.1 coordinate 105,662, forward strand.
CACGAGGAGACCGAGCAGGCGCGCGAGCTCTGCCTGAAGCAGGCGGACGTCGTGGGCTGGTCGGTGGACTATCTCCCGATCTCCCAGATGTCCGGCATGCAGTGGCGCGGCGCGTCGATCCTCCTGGCCCTGACGGCCGTCGTCACGGTGTTCCTGTTCCTCTGGGGCCGTAAGCGGCTTTTCTGAGCGCACCTCCCCGGCGCACGCGTATGTGTGCGCCGGTACGGCACCACCTGCGCCGGAAAGATCCGGGAAAACGAGGAAAACCTACCCCGGGCGCCAAGGCCCGCCCGGACTGGGGTAGTTGACCGGAGGCCGTTATCGGCTGGTCGGGCGGCTGGGCGCGGGCGGCATGGGCACCGTGTGGAAGGCGTACGGCGAGGTGATCGGCCGTGAGGTCGCCGTCAAGGAGCCCCGGATCGAGCGGGTGCCCGACGGGGCCCGGGACGTGCTGTTCGCCCGGCTCGAGCGTGAGGCACGTGCCGCGGCGCAGGTCGACCACCCGTCGGTGGTGGCCATCCACGACGGTGGCCATCCACGACGTCGTGACGGTGGACCGGCGGCCGTGGATCGTCATGGAGTTCATCCGGGGCAGGCCGCTCGCCGACGTGCTGGCGGAGGGCACACTGACGTCGGCCCAGGCCGCCCGCATCGCGTTGCCCGTGGTCGGCGCACTCGCCGCGGCCCATGAGATCAAGGTGCTGCACAGGGACGTCAAACCGGGAAACATCATGCCCGCCCGGTCCGGCTACGTCCTGCTCACCGACTTCGGCATCGCCCAGGTCGAGGGCGAGACACCGCTGACGGGAGCCCGGCGCGGTGGTCGGCAGCCCCGAGTACATGGCGCCGGAGCGGGTCCTGGGCAGGGCGCCGGGGCCGGAGTCGGATCTCTTCTCGCTCGGCGTGCTGCTCTACACGGCGCTCGAGGGCCAGGTGTACCGGCAGGTGGTGCTGCTGCGCTGGGATGTGCCGCAGGGGCCCGCGAAGTAGAGGGCGGAGTATTTCTACCGGGAGTACACGGCGAACAAGGCATTCACCGACGTTCGGATCGTGCTCTCCGAGCTGGAGGCGGAGGGCCGCAGGAGCGCGGCCCTCACCATGACCTACCGCCCGGACGGAGGCCGGCTCTGGCGCAAGAGCGAGCTGTTCCACAACGCGGGGGGTGAGCTGTGGAAGATCATCGTCGACTCGGCCGTGACCAACGAGCAGGACACCAGCGCCGACGAGCTCTTCAACGGCGCCGTGCACACCCTCAGGACGACCTGACCACCCTCAGAAGACCTGCGTCATGGCTTGGGTTTCCCCGGACCGCCCACGGCGTGCCGAGGCCGGCGCTTTGTCGAGACCTGGCCGACGAGCTCCCAGAAACACACCAGAGCGGTGACCGGCGGAATTCCGAAGATCACTAACGACAGGATCGAGCGTGACGAGTGGCCGACCGACAGCGCCACCGCCAGGGCGGACGCGGCGATGATGACACACCAGGACCGCCGCGCGCTCCGCTGCTGAACGGTTGCCCGCACGATGGACAGCGCCGCCACCAGCCACGGCCCGAACACCGTCATCGGCCACCATTGCGCAAATCTCATGGGCAGCACGGACGAGGCGATGGCGCGCAGTTGGTCATAGGAATAGGAGAGCGACCATCCCAGCATGCACACCGCGCTCAACGTGATCGCCGCGATCAGGAGCGTGACGTGAGTGACACGCTGACCGCCGTCAAGGAAATGGGATTCCGGGTGGGGCCGCCGCCGGTTGTTCCTGCGGTGCGGTCGCCCGGCCAGCCGGTCCGGAGCGGGCTCGGCGGACGCGGTGGACAGCATCTGGGCCAGTTCCTCGACCGGGTCCCAGTCGTTCGGCGGGATGTCCGGTTCCGGGGCCACGCTCCACAGCTGCTGGGTATCGACCGGGGTCTGAAAATCGTAGAGCCCGGACTCATCGCGCATCGTGGTCATACAGCCCCATCATCGCCCGGAGGTATTCGCTTTCCATCTGTCTGATCTTTTTATGGAAATCATCAAGCAGGTCCGAGCAGTACATGAGGCGCACATCGACATCCGTCTCGAGGTCGCCGGTGTCGTGCCCGAAAAGCGTCTTGGCCACGGGTCCTTCCTTCCAAGTCACGATCACCTAACGAGCCCAACAGCGGGTGAGATGTCGGGCATTCGGGGGATGCAAGTCGCTCGAAAGGGGGCGTGCGGAGTGTGAATAACAGAAAGTAATCGGCGGTATTTTAAGCGCCGAAGGAAATTATATTCCGGGATTACCGTCGCCGGTGTGCGGGTCCGTGTGCTGTTCCGTGCGCTGCAGGGTCAGCGCCGCTTCGGTGGTCCGGCACAGCGCCTCGACCGCGTGGCGCAGTCCCCGCCAGGAGGCCAGGCCGAGCACGATGCCGACCGGCGCCGCCGGCCACCACCAGATGCCGAGGAGCGTGAACGCCGTGCTCCAGGCGAGGCCCTCGCAGGCCGCGTCATAGGCGTCGCGGGCCTCGGCCAGCGCGGCGCGGGACGTGTCGGGTGCCGCGAGCAGGAGCGTGGTCCACCCGCTCGCGATGTCGTCGCCGGTCTGTGCTCTGACGCGTGTCTCGGTTGTGCGGAACCGGTCGCTCGACCAGGTGGGGGAGCCGGGCTCGGCCTCCTCGGTGCGGGCCCGGCGCGCGTCGAGCCGGGCGGCGCGCAGCTCCTTGCCGTCGTCGCGCGCCCGTACGGCCTGCCGTCCGAGTTCCGCCGGCGGCACCCAGCGTCGTACCCGCCATGCGGTCAGCCGCCGGCCCAGCGGCATCAGCCACCACGGCCAGGCCCCCGACGCAAGCGCCCCGATCGCGGCCGCGGCGTACGGCACCGCGAACGCGGCCCCCACCACCGGCACCGCGACGAGCACGAGCGACGCGATGCCGTCGGCGGTCAGCCCGCCGCCCAGCCTGAGCGCGTCGGCGATCCGCTCCTGGGCGAGCGCGATGTCGTTCCAGTTGCGCTGGCCCAGCTGCCCGCCGCCCACGAGCGCGACCACGACGAACAGCGCGGCGGGCAGCAGCCGTCGCAGGAACCACCCGTCCGGGATGCGTTTCTGCAGTTCGATGAGCAGGCCCAGTCCCACCGCCGTCAGCCGTCCACCAGGCGCATCGGCCGGTCGGCCAAGGTACAGGTCGGCGTGTCCGGCGTGGCGTCGTCCCGCAGGTCGACCCGGGCGCAGCGGCGCGTGGGGCAGACCCAGCCGGTCGACTGCGGTATGGGGGCGCCCGGCCAGTCGCCCACGCCCATCGTGGGGCGCAGCCCGAGCCCGCCGGGGATGCCGGCCGCCTCGACCGCGTCGTGCAGCGCGCGTACGGCGTCCCGCCACTCGGTGCCGGCCGGGTCGGCGTCCCGTACGACCGCGAAGTGCGTGTTCCAGAGTGCGGGGCCGATCAGCTCGCGTACCGCGTCCACGTTGCGGCACAGGTATTCGACGGCGTCCTCGTACACCCGGCGCGCTTTCGCCCCGTCCCCCACGGAGGCCTCCCTGAAAGTCCCGAGAACCACTGCTCTCTGACAGGTGGTCAGACTAATGTAAGAGGTGATGACTGAGCTTCGGGATCGAGTGGCCGCACGCCTCGTCGCAGCTCAGAACGCCCGGGATCCGGCGCCGTTGCGCACGCAGGAAGCGGTCGACGACGCGCTGGCCCTGCTGCGGGAGGCCGCGCCGCTGCCCGAGGAACCGGTCGAACTCGGCCCGGTCGCCGCCGTCTTCTGGACCTTCTGGTTCCGTCATCAGGGCCCCGAGGATCCGGAGGTACAGCAGAACCTGTTCTTCGTGCTGGGCGCCTTCGGTTTCCTGTGTCCGCGCCTGCCCGAGAGCGCGGGGCTTCCCGAGGCCCTGCGGGAGAGCTTCGACCCGGCCGACCCCTCGCACGATGCCCGGTTCGCCCACCTGGTGAGTTCGGCGCACGCCGATGCCGTGGTCAGGGCGCCGGATCCGGGGGAGCCCGAGCCGCGGGCCGCGCTGGACCGGGCGCTCGCCTGGTCGGACTCGGCGATCGAGTACGTACTGGCCGAAGACCACGCGGGGTTCGTGGAGTTGGCGTTCCACGCCCTCCAGCTCAACGTGACGCGCTTTCAGGTCACCGCCGACCCGGACGGGCTGGCCGCAGCGGCGCGATACGCCCGGGCAGTGTGCTGGGGGCTGGCCTCCGTCCCGCCCGGTTTCCTCGACCCCGCCCGGGCCCAGGAGGTCGCCGCAGTCGCCCTGAGCACCCTGATGGACGCCGCGCGGCTGCTCGGCGCGCCCCCGCTCGCCCTGGTCGAGCGGCTGGTGGCGGCGGCCCCGGACGGCGCACTCGCCCCGGAGGCGGCCGAAGGGCTGCGCCTGCTGCGCGAGTTGTACGGCAACCCCGTCACCTGGCCCGGCGAACGGGACCTGCGTGTCGGTGCGGTCATCGCCGACGCGGGCATCCGCGAGCACGACGCGGGCCGGATCGCCTGCGCCGTACGACGGTTGCGCGCGTCCCTGGCCGAGACTCCCGCCGGCCATCCGGCGCATTCCGAGGTCACTGCCGTCCTCGGTCAGGCGCTCGCGGCCCTCGGGAGGGAGTGCGGCGACGAGGAGGCGACCCGCGAGGCGGCCGAACTGCTCGATGGGATCAGTGCGGTGAGCGAGGAGGACCAGGAACTCGTCGATGCATACCTGGAGTTGCAGGAACTGGGCGGCAGTGACGATCCACGCCGCGCCGGCCCGGCGGTCGCCCGCCTCGTCGAGCAGTTCAGACAGCGCGCCGCGCGCCAGGGCGACGCCCCGGACATTCAGCTCGAAATCCTCGACCTGATGACCCGGGTCGACGACCGGACGGGCGAGATCGACCCCGACGCCATCTCCGACGAGCGGATCACCCGGTACCGCACCGCCCTTGCCGCACTCCCCGCCGACGAGCCGCAGCGTCACGCCTACGTCGCCGTACTGGCCGCGCTCACCGGGCTGCGGGGGCAGGCCTTGCGGCGGACGGCGCCGGACCGGGCGGAACTGCTCGCCGCTCAGGTCCGGCAGCTGACCGAGGAAGCGCTGGTCGGCGCGCCGGCGGACTTCCTGGCGTCGGGACTGCTGCAGCGGGGCGTTTTCGACGCCGCGCTGTCCGTTGCTCTCATGTCGGTCCCCATGGGGACCGCGTATCCCCAGGGTCTCATCGGCTCGAACGGCGAACCGGTCGACGGGGCGGACGAAGACCTGGCCAAGGACCTGGCCAGGATGACTTCGTACCTGTCCCGCATGAACGATCTTCGCCTGGACGACCCCGAGAACCTCGACGCCGACATCGAGGTCATCCGGGAGATGCTCGCGGATACGGACGAGGAAGACCCCGCTGGACGGGCAACACTGTCCGCCGCGCTCGGCAGCGCGCTCTTCGCCCGGGCGGCCGGCCGCGGCGACCCCTCCGGCCTCGAGGAGGTCGTGGAACTGCTGCGCTATGCGCGCGCGCACGCGCCGGACATGTCCGGACAGGTGGACCGGATTCTCGCCGAGGCGCTCACGACCCTGTCCATCGGCCGTTTCGACGCGGAAGGGGCGCGCGAGGCCGCGGCGCTCCTCGCCTCGTCGGCGGCCGCCCCCGGGCTGCCGACGGACGAGGAGGAGCCGGCGGACGGCTATCCGGTGCTCACCGACACCGACCGGGCGCTGCTGGCGGCCCGCACCGAGCTCCACAACGCCCTGCAGAACTACCTGTTCGGCCACGAACCGGCCCAGCTCGAGCGGGCCCGGGAGGTCGCCCGGCGGATGAAGGAGCTCGCACGTGACGCACCCGCCGGGGCGGCGGGTGCCGGCCCGCACTGGTACGACCTCATGGGTGACGCCTACGCCGACCTGGTCGAGACCGTGGGACCGGCCGGCGGCCCGCGGCCCGACCTCACCGACGAGGTGGTCGACCAGTGCCGCAGGACGTTCGCCGCATGCCCCGCCGGACATCCGATGCGGCCCATGGTCACGATGACGCTCACCCGGGCGCTCATGCAGCGGGCCGTCGCGCTCCGTGGCACCGAACCGGAGCGGGCGGCACGCCTCATGGCCGAGGCCGACGATCTGAGCGACATCCTCGAGGCGGAGCTGCCGGACGGGTCCCCGATCGACCTCGTCGCGATGATGCGCACCTTCATCGACCTCATCGGCCGTGGCCGCCTCCCCGAGGTGTCCTCCTCGGACACTCCGTCCCCCCGGACACCGCAGACCCCGGAACATCAGGCATTTTCCCAGGCGAACCCGCTCGCGTCCTTGATGGCGCCCATGCTGGCCCGCCTGTCCGGCGTCGCGGACCCCGGCGCGTGGCGCGACCCCGCGATCCCGGTGTGGATGCGGGCCAGCGGTGAGATCGGCGCCGCGGCCGGCGCGCTGGGCAGGCCGCAGCCCCGTATCGACCTGGCCCTGTCCCACCTCGAAGCGGCCGTCGAGGCCATGGCGGACGTCACCGACCGGGGCAGCGACCAGCAGTCCGCCGAGCACGGCCTGGTGACGTTCGAAGGGGACATCCGGGCGGTCGTCGAGCTGGTCCTCATGCAGCTCCTCGGCCGCGAGGGCGCCGCCCGGCTGTCCGCCCGGCTGGACGGGGTGATGGAGAGCATCGAGGCGGCCGCGGCGGAGCAGCGCGTGCCCGAGCTGCCCGATTTCGGTGCCCTCTTCCGCACCGTCGAAGGCCCCGACGTGGACCGCGCCGCCGAACTGCTCGAACGCGGCCGCGGCCTGCTGCTGGCCCGGCGGATCGAGGCCCGCGCGGACATCGGCGACCTGCGGTCGGCGCACCCCGCGCTGGCGGCCGAGTTCGAGCGGTTGACCGACCAGCTCGCCGACGAGCCCGAGGTGCCCGATCCCGCGCCCCCCGGGCACGCCGAGTGGGCCCGGCTGGCCCGGCTCCGCGCCTCCCGCGAGCTCGACGAACTGGTCGAGCGGATCCGTACCCAGCCGGGCTTCGACGGCTTCCTGCGCCCGCTCACCGCCGAGGAGTTGCGCACACTCGCGGCCGACGGCCCCGTCGTCGTCCTCAACCACGGCAAAAGCTTCTGCCTCGCCCTCGTCGTCACCCACCGGTCGATCACCGCCCTCCACCTCGAACCCGGGGCCGACAAGATCGCCGACGCGGCCCGGCGGCTGCGGGACGCCGTCGATGCCATCAACGCGCACGGCAGGTCGAGACCGTCCCCGGCGCAGCTCGTCGCCGCCGGGGCCACCGTCCGCGAGACGCTGGCATGGACGTGGCACAAGATCGTGCGGCCGGTGCTGGAGCTGGTCGGAGCGGCGGACCCCGTTCCCCGCCAGGGAGTGTGGCCGCGGATGTGGTGGGTCCCGACCGGTGCCTTCAGCGCCCTGCCGCTGCACGCGGCCCAGTGCACCTCGCGCGACTGCGAACTCGACGGCTGCGGCGCCGCACTCGACGCCGTGGTGTCGTCGTACGTTCCCGGTCTGCAGACCCTGGCCTACGCCCGCACCAGGGCCAGGGACCGCGACAGCGCCGACCACGGTGGTGCCCTGCTGGTCGCCGCGCCGGAGGACGAGCTGCCCGGCGTCGCCGCGGCGGCCGGCTACGCGGCGGAACTCCTCGGTGCGCGCGAGCCGTTGGTGGGTGCCGCGGCGACCCGTGAGGCCGTGCTGGCCGAGCTCGGCAGCACCTCGTGGGCGCACTTCGGCTGCCACGCGGCCACCGACCCGGCGGAACCCTCCGGCGCGCTGCTCCATCTGCCGAGCGGCGAGACCGTGTCCGTCCTCGAGATCTGCCGGGCCCGGCCGCGGTCGGCGCAGCTCGCCTTCCTCGCGGCCTGCGGCACCGCACGCACGGCGGAGCGGCTGACGGACGAGGCCATCCACATCACCAGCTCGTTCCTCCTCGCCGGTTTCCCCACGGCGGTCGGCACCCTCTGGGAGATCGACAGCGCGCACGCCGACCACGTCACCCGCGATTTCTACCGCCGTATGACAGGCGACGGCGCCGCCACCGCCGCCCACGCCCTGCACGACACCGTCCGACAGCTACGACGCCGCATACCCGACCGTCCGCACATCTGGGCGGCGTACGTCCACGCGGGGACGTAGCTGCGGCGATGTGGTCCACGGGGAGACCGTGCACCTGCTGCTGTATAACCGGATCATGATTTATCACGTCGTGTCGCGTGACGAGTGGAACGCCGATCCCGACCGGCCGTACACACCCGCTTCCCTCGCCGAGGACGGTTTCGTCCACTGCTCTCCCGACGAGGAGACCACGCTCACCGTCGTCAACGCGTTCTACCGCACCAGCCCCCGGCCCCTGCTGGCGCTGGTCATCGACGAGGACCGGCTCACCGCGAACTGCGAGTGGGAGGCGGCCGCTCCTGCTCCGCCTCCCGGGGTCGCCGAGAGCACCTTGTTCCCGCATGTGTTCGGCCCCGTCGACCGCGACGCCGTCGAGCGCGTGCTCGAGGTCCGCTGGGACGACGAAGGCCGGGCCACGGGGCTGGTGGACGCCGACTGACGGACCGCTCTGAAGTCGGGTGCGACGGCTCTACGCCGCCGGGTCGAGCGAGGACTGCCGCCGCGCCCTGCGGCGGGGCGTTTCGCCGGCGGGCCGCCCCTGAGCCGTGCGGCCGCGGCGGCCACGGGACGAGGAAGATGAAGCAGATGAAGCAGATGATGAAGACCTGGAAGACGCAGCGCGGCGGGGACGTTCCGCCACGGGCGCGGTGATCACGACGGGGACACCGGAAGGCGCCTGAGCCCCGGTGATACGGCTCAGCTCCGCCTCACCCGAACGTACCGACGCGATCCGCGGGGTGATGCCGGCCGCGGCCATCAGCCGGGTCATGCCGCGGCGCTGGTCGGGGGTCACGAGCGTGACGACACTGCCGGACTCGCCCGCGCGGGCCGTACGACCGCCCCGGTGCAGGTAGTCCTTGTGGTCGGTGGGCGGGTCCACATTGACGACCAGGTCGAGGTTGTCGACGTGGATGCCGCGCGCGGCGACATTGGTCGCCACCAGTACCGTCACATCCCCGCTCTTGAACTGGGCGAGGGTCCGCGTGCGCTGCGGCTGGGACCTGCCGCCGTGCAGGGCCGCGGCGCGGACGCCGCTCTTCAGCAGGTGCTTGGTCAGCCGGTCCACCGCGTGCTTGGTGTCCAGGAACATGATCACCCGGCCGTCTCGCGCCGCGATCTCGGTGGTCGTCCGCTGCTTGTCCGTGTCGTGTACGTGGAGCAGGTGGTGTTCCATCGTGGTGACCGCGCCTGCGGACGGATCGACGGAGTGGACCACCGGGTCGGTCAGGTAGCGGCGGACCAGCAGGTCGACGTTGCGGTCCAGGGTGGCCGAGAAGAGCATCCGCTGTCCGTCCGGGCGCACCTGGTCGAGCAGCGCGGTGACCTGGGGCATGAACCCCATGTCGGCCATCTGGTCGGCCTCGTCGAGGACGGTGATGCGGACGTCGTCCAACCGGCAGTCGCCCCGGTCGATGAGGTCCTTGAGCCGTCCCGGCGTCGCGACGACGACCTCCGCCCCGGTCCGCAGCGCAGCGGCCTGCTTGCCGATCGACATCCCGCCGACCACGGTGGCCGCCCGCAGCTTCACAGCGCGGGCGTACGGGGTGAGCGCGTCGGTGACCTGCTGGGCAAGCTCGCGGGTGGGTACGAGGACGAGGGCGAGCGGCTGTCGTGGCTCGGCGCGCCGACCCGCCGTACGGGCCAGCGCCGCGAGACCGAAGGCGAGGGTCTTGCCCGAACCGGTGCGGCCACGGCCGAGTACGTCACGACCGGCCAGGGAGTTCGGCAGGGTCGCCGCCTGGATCGGGAACGGTACGGTCACGCCCTCATGGCCCAGCGCGGCCAGCAACGGCGCCGGCAGGGCGAGATCGGCGAACGACTCGACGGCGGGCAACGCGGGCGTCGTCGTCACCGGCAGCGCGAAGTCGCCCTGGGGCGCGGACTGTCGAACTCCGTAGCCCTTGGAGCTTTTGGAACGGCGCGAGGCGCCGGAGGAGCGGTTGGAGGCGGAGCGGTTGGAGGCGGAGCCACCGAAGCGGTCGTATGTGCGCTTTGTGCGGGCACGGCTCATGCGGAACCTTCACACTTTCCTTGATGCGGCACGTATCAAGGAAATCGCGCAGTCATGGAACAGCGCCGAGAATCGCGAGAACGAGCCGAAGACGATGGGGGGCGAACCGAGAATCCTCTTCTGCGGCGCCCTGAAACATAGCGAGCTGGGGCCCGCACCCCAAGGTGCGGGCCCCAGCTACGAAGTAAGCGTCAGTTCTGGTGTCAGGCGGGAACGATGTTCTCGGCCGTCGGGCCCTTCTGGCCCTGCGCGACGTCGAACGTCACCTTCTGGCCTTCCTGCAGCTCGCGGAAGCCCTGGGTGGCGATGTTCGAGTAGTGGGCGAAGACGTCGGCGCCGCCGCCGTCCTGCGCGATGAAGCCGAATCCCTTTTCCGCGTTGAACCACTTCACGGTACCGGTAGCCATTTTTTCTCCTTCGGGACGGTGTTCGGAGTTCGCCCTGTGCGGACTCCGGTCGCCGTAATGATCGACCCGTCGGAAAAACCTTCTGGCAACCACAACTGCAACTGATATGGACAGTACCACGGCGTCATCCTCCGGCGCGGAAAATAAATCCGCCCCGGTCTGTCGGCCGGGGAATATTCCTCGCACGCCGCGTCGATTTCTCACTTCACGACCACAGGTATTCCTCCGCCGGTCGGCGCCGTTGCGGGCAGGCGCCTGACGGTCACAGCGCCCTGACCTCCTCCGATGGGCCCGCGTTCGGCTGCCGTCGGCGCCGGCGGATGAGGGGTCGGGGAACACGCCGAGGCTCGTGCTGTGATGAAGGTCACATCCATGGATGCGTGCGGGGAGGAGCGGGGTCCTGGTCGCCGTGGGTCACGAGGGCGGTGTCGTCACAGTGGCTGCGCGTGCCCGGCCGAGGACATCTGTGCCCGCGACGACAGGAATTCCGCATGGGCGACTAGAGTTCCCCTACGGGGAACCCGCTCCCCTGATGCGGGCCGCGACTTCGGTGGTCCGCAGGAAGGCGCCTATGCCCTCGCAAGACCGGCCGCACACCGCCCACCGGCTGGAAGACGACCACCACCCGGCGTACACCATGGGTCGTGCCGCCGAGGTGATCGGTGCCACGCCAGGTTTCCTGCGGGCCCTCGGCGAGGCAGGACTGATCACGCCGACGAGGTCGGAGGGCGGCCACCGCCGCTACTCCCGCCACCAGCTGCGCCTCGCCGCCCGCGCCCGCGAGATGGTCGACCAGGGGACCCCGATCGAGGCCGCCTGCCGGATCATCGGTCTCGAGGACCGGCTGGAGGAGGCCCTGCGCGCCAACAAGGAACTGCGACGCCCGGAAGGCCGTCCGGACGAGGGGCCCGACGGCGGCGGCGAGTGAAAATCTGACAGCGCCGGAGCAGAAATTCGACCGGTACTGGAAGAGGCTTTTCCCTGCATCCAGCCGCCGTATTCCGGGATTTTCTCCCCCTTCCTTCTCGCTTCCTTGTCGTCGATTCCTTCCGTGCTAGACTCGACGTGAATTGCAGTTGTGGTTGCCGTTTTTCGGGATTCCCGGGCCAGGTGATCATGGCAGCGATGTAGGGAGCCCGCGAGGTGCGGGCCTCCAGCACTGCCTCAGGAGAATTGACATGGCCACCGGTACCGTGAAGTGGTTCAACGCGGAAAAGGGCTTCGGTTTCATCGAGCAGGACGGCGGCGGCGCCGACGTCTTCGCCCACTACTCGAACATCGCCACCCAGGGCTTCCGCGAGCTGCAGGAAGGCCAGAAGGTGACCTTCGACGTGACGCAGGGCCAGAAGGGCCCGCAGGCGGAGAACATCGTTCCCGCCTGATACCCGCGTCCGAACGCGTCTGAATTTCGTACACGCGTACGCCGGAAAAGGGGCCCGCACCTTGGGTGCGGGCCCCTTTTCCGTTTCCCGGACCCGGATCCTCCGAAGACACCCTCCGCTGTCCCACCCCATCCCGCCATCCGCCATCCCGAACTCCTGGTGAGGCACCATGCGCTGTGTGATCGCCCGTTACCCCTTCGACCTCTTCAAGAGCGAGGTGGAGACATCGATGGAGAGCGTTCGCCCCGAGCCCGTCACCGCGGTCTGCGTCGACATCGGCGGCCGCGTGTATCCGGTCAAGCAGGTGGGCGAGGTGATCACGGGCCAGGACCGCCGTGACTTCACCGTCGGGGAGATGACCCGGGCCCTGACCCGTCTCGGCTTCACCTGCCACGCCGCGCCCCCGCAACTCCCGTCCGCCGTCGCCCCGGCGTACGGACCGCCCGCCCAGTGGGGCGACTGACGAACCCGGCACCACCGCCGTCGAGCCGCCCCCGCACGGGACGGCTCCCCCGGCGTGGGGCGGGTCAGCTGCCGGTCTTGGCGGGTGCCTTGCCGTGCTGGTCGACGACCGTGCGCTTCATGATCGCGCTGGTCCCGAACAGTGTGTCGGAAGTGATCCCCTTGGCCTCGTCATGGGTGATGTACGCGCGCGAGCCGAGGAAGGCGAGGGTGTCCTTGTCGAAGATCCATTCGTAACGGGTCGCGGAGGAGGCGTCCTCGCGGGTGATGGCGATGCCGTGCCGGCCGGCGGCGTCGACGGCGTCGGGGATCTCCTGCACGCCGGGGATCTTTGCGGCTGCCCTGTAGAACGCGGAGGCGTTCGCCGGCGGCATGATCGTTTCGCTCACCAGGTCGCCGATCATGGTGAAGACGGCCTGCTCCTTCGACTCGCCCTCCTCCACCCTGGTCTGGGTGTAGAGCAGGTCGAGCAGCGCGTCGGGGTCGGTGGGCAGCGAGGCCAGCCACTTGTACGTGGGGTGGTCGATGCCCGCCGAGACGGGAGCGGTGGACTCGATGGGGCCCAGCTGACCGGGCATCACGGCATCCTTCCCGGATTCGCGGATCCACCCGGTCTTCGTGACCGGCCCGGGGTTCTGCGACATCCAGACCTCCCGCTTGTGCACGGCGCCGAGCCGTACGGGACCCTCGAAGGTGCCCTTGTTCTCGCGGACCAGGCTCTCGACGTACACGAACTGTCCGTCCTTCACCGGTGCCTCGTCGGTTGCCATGGCGGCGACGGCGATCCGGTTGAGGGTGGCGGAGGCGCTGTTGGCGTCGGCGGCTCGGGTCGCGGGAGCGGAGGTGTCGTCACCGCCGGAGAATGTGACGACCAGCGCCCCGGCCAGTGCCATCGACGCGAGGGGCAACAGCACCACTCCACGCGCCAGTCGGCGGCGTGGCGTCGGGCGCGCCTGGGTGGAAGGGGTGCGGTCGTGGTCGATCTGCTGCATCAGAACGTCCTTGTAGTGGAGGTGTCTGCTCCGCGGGAGGTCCCATTCGGCCGGAGCCGACAGCAACTCCTCGGCCTCACTCCGGCCGGAACCGGGGAGCGGCGGATTGTTGTTGTTCATCCGGTTTCCTCCTGCAGAAACGTGGCCGCGAACGCGGCCTCACTCTCCTTCTCTCCGCGAGGGCCCCGCGGTTCCGCCTGTGCGCGGTCGAGTTGACCGGAGCTCATCCGGGCCAGCCGCGCCCGGGCGCGCGACAGCCGCGACCGCACGGTGCCGACCGGGATGCCGAGCGCATCGGCGGCCTGCTGGTAGTCCAGCCCGGCCGACACGCACAGCGCGAACACCTCCCGGTCCTGGCGGCGCAGCCGGCCCAGCGCCTCGTGAACCACCGCGAGACGGCGGGCGTCGTCGATCCGGCCGGCCGTCTCGTCCGCGAAGTCCTCGACGGGACGCGGTTCCGGGCTGCGGGCCAGGAAGGCGAGCCGTCGGCGCAGACCACGGTTGGCGTTGTGCGCCTTGTGCGTGGCGATGCCGAGCAGCCAGGGCTTGAGCGAACCGCCCTCCGGCTCCACCGTCTCCCGGGTACGCCAGGCGGCGAGGAAGGTCTCGGACATGGCCTCCTCCGCCTCCGACCAGTTGCCGGTCAGGCGCAGAGCATGGTTGTAGACCGCCCTCGCGTGCTCGTCGTACAGGTCGGCGAACGCCGCACGGTCCCCTGCCCGTATGCGTGCACGCATCGACTCCGCTGGTTCTGTCTGCCTCACACTCTGTACGCTCCGCCGTCCCACCCGGGTTCCTATGGCCTGCGCCACACCACGACGTTCGGGCCGGCGCCGCAACGGCGATCGACACCGCCGCCGACACACTCACGTTGACATCCCTGCAACCCCTCCACCATGCTTGTGTTAATTCATTAATGGAAGCCCACTGAAACCGTGGAAGGTGACGTGGTCGAGTACCGGATCGACCGTGGCAGCGGCGTACCCGCCTACGTGCAGATCGTCGAGCAGACCGAACGGGCGCTCCGGATGGGCACGTTGAAGGTCGGGGACAAGCTGCCCACGGCGAGGGAGGTGGTGGCGGCGACCGCCGTCAACCCCAACACCGTGCTGCGGGCCTACCGCGACATGGAGCAGGCCGGCCTGGTCGAACTGCGCCGTGGGCTCGGGACCTTCGTGACGCGGTCGCTCGTGCGGCCCGCAGCGGAGGACGACTCGCCCCTGCGCACGGACCTCACCGACTGGACGGCACGCGCGCGTGCGGCGGGACTGGAACGGGCCGACATCCTCGCCATGGTCACCGCCGCCCTGGACGCCCACGACAAAGAGCAACACGAGCAACACCAGCACACCCCGGGCGACCGGGAGCGCAAAGAGGAGGACGCATGACCGGGCCTGACGCGCCGGCCGCGCTGCGCGCCACGGGACTCGGGTTCCGGTACCGGGCGCGGAGCGGCTGGGCCCTGCGGGACTGCGAGTTCACCGTGCCCAGCGGACGTATCACCGCCCTCGTCGGACGCAACGGCGCCGGCAAGAGCACCCTGCTGCACCTGGCCGGCGGGCTGCTGCACGCCGGCTCCGGAGAGATACGCGTACTGGACGCCGTACCGGGCACATCCGAGGCCCGCGCCCGGGTCGCGCTGCTCACCCAGGACAAGCCGCTCTACCCCCGCTTCACCGTGGCGGACACCCTGCGGATGGGCGAGAAGCTGAACTCCTCGTGGGACCGGGCGGCCGCCGAGCGGACCGTCGACGAGGGCGGCATCCCGCTCACCGCCCGTGTCGGCGAGCTGTCCCCCGGACAGCGCACCCGTGTCGCACTCGCCCTGGCGCTCGGCAAGCGGCCCGAACTGCTGCTGCTCGACGAGCCGATGGCCGACCTCGACCCCGTGGCGCGAGGCGAGATCATGGCGGCGCTGATGGCGGAGGCCGCCGACCGCGGCATGAGCATCGTGCTGTCCTCGCACGTCCTGCCCGAACTGGAGCAGACCTGCGACTGGGTGCTGCTGCTGCGCAACGGCCGCATCGAGCTGAGCGAGGACGCCGACGCGCTGCGCGAGAGCCACGTCATCCTCACCGGACAGGCCGACCAGGCCGACACCCTGGCCGGACGCCACACCGTCGTCCACCGCCGGACCGCCGGCAGACAGCTGACCGCCCTCGTACGGCAGCACGGACCGCTGCACGGCGACTGGCACGTCGAGCGGCCCAGGCTGGAGGACATCCTGGTCGGCCACCTCCAGGCCGATGACGCCGATGACATGGTGCGTCCCGCCCCCGCCGAGCGGACGGAGGCGGCGGCATGAACAGCTCCCTCCGGAACGGCTCCCTCTGGCTCGCGTGGCGCCAGCAGCGGGTGCTGGTCGGCGTCGGCGCGGCCGTCCTGGCCGTCGCCGCGGCGATCGCCGCGTACTACCGCTCGGGCATGCTGGACGCCCTGCGCAGCGGGCTGTTCGACCACTGCGACCCCGGCCCCGTCTCCTGCACGCGTTCCGACACCGGTGTGCCCCTGCTGCTGGACATCGAGCCGCTGCAGTACCTCGGGGCGCTGAACATCGCCCTGCCCGTCGTCATCGGCGTCTTCTGGGGCGCCCCGCTGCTGGGCCGCGACCGGGAACTGGGCACGCACCGCATGGTTCTGACCCAGGGTGTGAGCCGCGGCCAGTGGTTCGCCTCCCGGTTCGCCCTGGCCGCGGCGTCCGCGGTGACCCTCTCCGGTCTGCTCGCGGGAGTGTTCGCGTGGTGGTGGCGACCGGCCGCCGACCGGAGCTACGGCCTGTTCTGGTACGAGACCACGGCCCTGAGCGGCTCAGGCCCGCGGGTCGTAGCAGCCGCCCTGTTCGGCCTGGCGACCGGCACACTGCTGGGTCTGCTGGCCCGCCGGGTCCTGGCGGCGATGGGCCTGACCCTCCTGGTCACCGGGGCGATGACACTCGTACTGGAATGGACGCACAAGACGCGCCTCCTGATCCCGCCGCACACCTACACCAGCGCCGGCAGCGTCCCCAAACCGCCCATGGGCGAGAAGTGGTCGGCCGGCAACTACGGCCTGATCACCGCCTCCGGCCGCCGCGACGACGTGATGAACTGCCCCTTCCCGTCAGGTGCCCAGCTCAAGGAGTGCATGGACCGGCACGGGTACGTCGCCCGCTTCTACGAGGCCAACCCGGCCGGCGACTACTGGACCGTCCAGTGGATCGACACCGCCGCCCTCGGCGGCCTCGCCCTCCTGCTCACGGCCGTCACCGTGCTGCTCCTGCGCCGCCGCATCTGACCGCGCCGAACCAACGCATCCGCCCTTCAGCCCCGCACCCGGGGTCCCCTTTGTACGGAGGTCGCTTCACCATGCCCGCAGACGCCAAGTCACCGAAGAAACTCCGCAACAACCGCGCCGCCCTCACCCACAAGATCGGCTACGCCCTGCGCCACCCCGGCCGCGTCACCCCGTACCTCCGCCGGGCCGGCCGGGACGCCTGGCTGCGCCTGAAGCACCCCGACCACGTCGGCTACTACCGGGCCGTGATGGCCTCGGACACCCGCCGCAACCCGGAGGCCGCGGTCGGCAGTCAGACCCACGAACGCTGGCTGGCACTCGGGCAGATGCAGTTCGACTACCTCATCGAGCACGGGCTGCGCCCCGAACACCGCATGCTCGACATCGGCTGTGGCAACCTGCGCGGCGGCTGGCGCTTCATCGAACACCTCGACACCGGCAACTACTACGGCATCGACATCTCGCCCGACATCCTGATCGCCGCCAAGAAGACGCTCGTCGAGCGCAGCCTCCAGGACAAGCTGCCGCATCTGACCATCACGGGCGACCTCACCCTGGACTTCCTGCCCGGCGACCACTTCGACGTCATCCACGCGCACAGCGTCTTCTCCCACTCGCCGCTGCACGTCATCGAGGAATGCCTCGCCCACGTCGGCCGTGTGCTGACCGACACCGGGTTCTTCGACTTCACCTTCGACCGCACCGAGGGCGCCGAACACCAGGTGCTGCGCGAGGACTTCTACTACCGCACCGAGACCCTCCTGGCCCTGGCCCGCAAACACGGCCTGCACGCGCGCTTCATGGAGGACTGGGAGCAGCGCCCGCACGGCCAGTCGAAGATACGTGTCAGCCGCTCAGCCCTGCCCACCACCTGAGACGGCCGGGATCCGACATGCCGTCCCCCACAGTGCACCCGGGCACCCTGCTCGATCCGCCCGCCGTCACCACGCCCCGGCCACCCGTCGTCCCGCGCCCGCCCGTGCCGCCGGCCACCCCACGGCCCGGTCCGAGCCGCGCACTCACGGCAGCCGTGCCCGCGGGCCTCGTGATCGCCCTGGGCCTGTGGGGGATCACCCGCCAGGACAGCATGTGGCGCGACGAGGCCGCCACCTGGCAGGTCGCCCACCGCAGCCTGCCCGAGATCTGGCAACTGCTCGGGCACGCAGACGTCGTCCACGGCCTGTACTACGCCCTCATGCACGTCATGTTCGGGGTCTTCGGCGACAGTCTCCTGACGCTGCGGCTGCCCTCCGTCCTCGCCATGGCCGTGGCGGCCTCCCTCACCGCCGACCTCGGTGCCCAGCTCGCGGGCCGATGGAGCGGGCTCGGCGCGGGGCTCGCCTTCGCGCTGCTGCCCACCCTCCAGACGTACGCACAAGAAGGCCGCCCCTACGCGATGGTGACCGCCACCGTCGCGCTCGCCACCTGGCTGCTGGTGGCCGCCATGCACCGTCCGCGCACCCGCACCTGGAGCGCATACGCACTCGTCGTCCTGCTCGGTGCGCTGCTCAACTGGTTCTCCCTGCTCGCGCTGCCCGCCCACGCCGTCACGCTCGCCCTCGCCCGGCCCCACCGCACCATCCGGGTGCGCTGGCTCCTCGCCGCAAGCACCGCCGTACTCGGCGCCCTGCCCCTCGTCCTGACCAGCCGGGGCCAGTCCAGGCAGGTCTCCTGGATACAGCCCACCACCCCCGGCACGATGTACGCCGTCGCAGCCACCATCCTTGCGGCCGGCGGATGCGCACTCCTGCGCCGCGCACAAAAACCCGCCGGGGGGCGACTGAGCCTGGCCACTGTGGCCGTCCCGCTGTGCGCCGTCCCGCAGTTGATGCTCCTCGCCGTCTCGCTCACCTGGCAGCCCCTCTACGTCGGCCGCTACGTACTGTTCGCCCACATCGGACTCGCCCTCCTCTTCGGGGCGGTGCTCGCCACACTCGCCATCCGCCTGCCCACCCACCCCGGAGTTCCGCTCGCCGCCGTCACGGCACTCGCGTTCCTCGCCCTGCTCCCCGTGGAACAGCACGTACGCAGCCCGCACAGCCGCGTCGACGACGTACTGGCTGCGGCCACCCTGGTGGACGCGGCGCGTGGACAGGGCGCCGCGGTGGTCTTCCTTCCCTCAGCCCGACGCGACACCGCCCTGGTCACGCCGACCGCGTTCCACGGCCTGCGCGACATCGCGCTCGCCCGGAGCCCCGTCGAGTCCGCCACCCTGCACGGCATCGAAACCGACCCGGACACGACAGCCCGCGCAATGCTGCGCGAACGGCACATCATCCTCATCACCGACGCAGAGCCCCGCCCCGCCCACAACGCACGCGACCACGCCAAACAACGCGTCCTGCACGACCACTTCACCAAACGCTCCACCACGATCCGACGCGGCCGCAGCATCACCCTCTACGAACGAATCGACCGCCCCCATCACAACCAGCCTGCCGCCGACAGGCCGTAAATTGGCGCCACCCGCGCTTACGCGTCCCAAGAGCGGTGTGGAGGGGTCACCTTGGGCTGGAGCCCGCTGATCTACAAGTTCGTCGACGGCGGTGAGGAGCCCGTACTGCTGGACATGGCGTTGATACGGGCCGTTCTGGAACCTCACGATGTCGGGGACCCACAGCTCACGGTGGGCGAGGACGGGGGCCTCGGGTTCTGGGTCCGGGCTTCCGACGGCAGCGAGGCCGAGATATTCGCCGGTGGGCAGGGCATCGAGGTGCACCGCCCGCATGCCGGAGGCGTGTGGGGCATCGTCGCGGAGCTGGTCTCCCGGCTGGGAGCGGTCGTCATCGACCCGAGCAGGGGCGGGGTCGTGTGCGGGGCGGAGGAACATGCGCATCTTCCGGCGGCCATGCAGGACGATGCCACAGTGATCGAGATGACGGGTGAAGTTCTCGAGGCCGCTCTCATAGGGCAGGGCCGCAATGCAGCGGCCGTCGCGCGCGGCGAAAGCTAGGATCCGGGCCATGGCCCTGACCGTGAACGACGTGGACCGGTTCGAGGCCTCCAGGCCCCGCCTGGAGGCCATCGCCTACCGCCTCCTCGGCTCCGCGAGCGAGGCCGAGGACGCCGTGCAGGAGACGTTCCTGCGCTGGCAGGCCGCCGACGTCGACCATGTCGAGGTCCCCGAGGCCTGGTTGACGAAGGTGCTCACCAACCTGTGCCTCAATCAGCTCACTTCGGCCCGCGCGCGGCGCGAGACCTATGTGGGCCAGTGGCTGCCCGAGCCGCTGCTCGCCGGCGACCCGATGCTCGGCCCGGCCGACACCGCCGAACAGCGCGAGTCGATCTCGTACGCCGTCCTCGCCCTGCTGGAGCGCCTCTCCCCCAACGAGCGGGCGGTGTACGTGCTGCGGGAGGCCTTCGACTACCCGCACCGGGAGATCGCCGGGATGCTCGACATCACCGAGGCCGCCAGCCAGCAGATCTTCCACCGCGCCAAGAAGCACGTCGCGGACGGCAAGGCCCGCACCGACATCGACGAGGCAGCCGCCCGGCGGATCGTCGACGAGTTCCTCGCGGCCGCCACCAGCGGTGAGACCGAGCCGCTCGTGCGGCTGCTCACCCAGGACGCCATCTCGATCGGCGACGGCGGCGGAAAGGTCCCGGCGCGGGCCAAGGCGTTCGAGGGGGCCCTCGCGGTCGCGAAGTTCCTGCGGGGCCTGTTCAAGCCCAGCGAGGCCAAGCGCTCCCTGGCCGGCGGTTCGCCCGAGGTCCACTTCACGACCGCCAACGGCGACCCGGCGATCGTGGCGGTCCTCGACGGCCGGGTCATCGGCGTCATGTGCCTGGAGGTGACCGCCGAGGGCATCGCCGCGTTCCGCAACCAGGTCAACCCCGACAAGCTGGAGCGCGCGACCGAGCGGTGGGCGGCCACGGACCACGGGGAGCCCCTGCTGCGCAACGCGTTCTGAGCGCTGTGAACGCCTTCCGAGACGACATGTGACGTGCTTCACATTCCATTCCTGTCAGGAAACGGCGGGCCGCCCGGTTCAAGTGGCGAATCCGCCCGAGACAGGAGTACGGACATGCAGCACCGCATCGTCGTCCTTGGAGCCGGCTACACCGGAGTCACCGCCGCCGGGCGCCTCGCCAGGCGGCTGCACCGCGCGGACGTCGCCATCACCCTCGTCAACGCCGAGCCCGACTTCGTGGAACGCGTACGGATGCACCAGGTCGCGGTCGGCCAGGACCTCAGGCCCCGGCCCTTCAGCGAGATGTTCGCGGACACCGGCGTCGAGCTGAGGATCGCCAAGGTCACCGGCGTCGACGTCGACCGCAAGGCCGTCGCCGTCCAGGCCGCGAACGGCGTCGAGGAGCTGGAGTACGACACCCTCGTGTACGCCCTCGGCAGCGGCTGGAACGACCACGGCGTCCCCGGCGCCGCCGAGCACGCCCACGAGCTCGCTTCTCGCCCCGGAGCGCTCCGGCTGCGCGAGCGCCTGGCCCGCCTGGACGCCGGACAGCCCGTGGTCGTGGTCGGCGGCGGCCTCACCGGCCTGGAGGCCGCGACCGAGATCGCCGAGGCCCGCCCGGACCTCGACGTCGCCCTCGCCGCCCGCGCCGGACTCGGCGACTGGCTCTCGCCCAAGGGCGCCCGGCACCTGCGCAAGGTCTTCGGCAGGCTCGGCATCACGGTGCACGAGCACGCCGCGGTCACCGCCGTCGGGGCGGACCGCGTGACCACCGCCGAGGGCACGGCGATCCCGGCCGCGGTGACCGTGTGGACCACCGGCTTCGCCGTCCACCCGATCGCACGGGCCACCACCCTGGAGGTCACGGGCACCGGCCAGATCGTGGTCGACGGGACCATGCGTTCGGTCTCCCACCCGGACGTGTACGCCATCGGCGACGCGGCCATGGCGATGGGCGCCGGCGACAAGCCACTGCGCATGTCGTGCGCCTCGGGCGGCTTCACCGCATGGCAGGCGGCCGAGGCCATCGCGGCCCGCCTGACGGGCGGCAAGCTCCCGAACGTACCGCTGCGCTACTTCAACCAGTGCATCTCGCTGGGCCGCAAGGAGGGCCTGATCCAGTACGTCACCGCCGACGACCGCGCCGTCCGGGCGGCCCTGACCGGCCGCGTCGCCGCCCTCTACAAGGAACTGGTCTGCAAGGGCGCCGTCTGGGGCGCCGCCAACCCGACGATGGGCATCCCGATCCGGCGCCGCCGCGTCGTACGGCAGCCGTCCCGGGCGGGGTCGGCGGCCAGGACACCGGCCTGACCCACCCCACGAAGCGGGCGCCCGCGATACGAGGGCGCCCGCTTCGCTGTCGGGCTCACGACGCGGCGGTGTCGAGGCGCGGGTCGTAGCCCTTGTGCAGGACGACCGACCAGAGGGAGTAACTCGCCAGGTCCACCGGGGCTGAGCGTCAGGCGTCCGAGCTGCCCGCGCCGGTCGCCGCCGGGGCAACGGCCGCCGTGGCCGGGGCGCTGCTGCCGAGTCGACCGGCGAGCGGGACGAGGGCGATGGCGATCGCGCCCACCAGTCCGGCCAGGGCGAAGGTGGTGAAGCCCCAGCTCTCGTTGCCGTCCGCGGCCAGCGCTCCGATCAGCCAGGGCCCGACGACGGCGCCGGTGCGGCCGACACCGGTGACCCAGCCGAGTCCTGCGGCGCGCTCGCTGTCCCGGTAGACCGTGTTGGTGGCGGCGTACACCATGACCTGCGCGCTGAACAGCCACACACCGGTGACGGCCACCACCGCGTACGTCACGCCCAGCGGGAGATGGGCCTTGAGCAGCAGTGCGCCGGCAGCCGTCAGCACAAACCAGATCGCGGACACGCGCACCGCGCCGAACTTGTCGGCGGTGCGGCCCGCGATGAGCAGGCCGACGATGCCGCCCGCGTTGATCACGAGGAGGAAGCTGACGGAGGAGTTCAGGCCGTAGCCGGAGGCCCGCATCATCTGCGGCAGCCAGGTGCTCACGCCGTACACGAGCAGCAGGCCGCAGAAGGAGGCCACCCACAGCAGGGGGGTCGCCCAGCGCGACTCCGGGCGGAACAGAGCTCGTACGGCGGCCAGGCGGCCCGCCGCGCCGGCGGCCGGTGCTTCGACCGGGGTGGGGCGGGGCAGGCCGTAGCGGTCGGCGACGGCGTCGGCCTTGCTCCGCTCACCGCGGGCCAGCAGCACGCCCGGCGACTCCGGCAGCAGGGTCAGCAGCAGCGGCACGGCGATCACTGCCGGCAGTACGCCCGCCCAGAACACCCAGCGCCAGCCGGCGGCCGGAGCCAGCGTCAGGCCGAGCCCGGTCGCCGCCATGCCGCCGAAGTGGTACGAGGTCATCAGCAGGCCGGTGGTCAGGGCAGCCCGGCGCGGTGGTGCGAACTCCATCACCATGGCCAGGGCCAGCGGCATCAGACCGCCGAGACCGAGGCCCGCGACGAAGCGACCGGCCCCGAACAGGCCGACGCCCGGGGCCACGGCACAGAGCGCCGAGCCGACGGAGAACAGCGTCACGCTGGAGACGAGCATCAGCCGTCGGCCCAGCCAGTCGGTGAGGTTTCCGGCCGTGAGAGCGCCGATGAGCATGCCGAAGGTCGTCCAACTGCCGATGGTGCCCGCAGTGGCCGGGGTCAGCCCGAGCCCGGTGTCGTCGAGCATGTGCGGCATGACGGCACCGTAGATGTTGACGTCCATGCCGTCGAAGAACACGGCCAGCCAGCACAGGGCCAGGACAGGGAAGACGGAGCGGAACGTGTGCGGGGGACGGGGTACGGCAGACGTGGGGGAAGAGGAGGAGGTCATCTTCGTCCTTGGAGATTCGACCTTGGGCTGGGGATCGCCCTGGAACTGAAGTCGCTTGTTCGTCTGGTGAACTAAAATTCACCTCAAGCTGAGCCACGAGTCTCAGCTCGCAGCGGTCTGCTGTCAATGGTGTGTGCTCGGATCTCCTCGGCGATCCCGCCACCGTTCGTAACGGATGGGGATGCCGCGCTACTGCGCTCTCTCAGCTGATGGTGACGACCCGCGCCCAGGATGGCGGGGCGTCCGGGACGTAGTCGGGGTTCTCCTCGTCCACGGCACGGGCGGGACGGGGGAAGAGACCGACGACGGTGCGGCAGGGCGGCTGCGCGGAGGGCCACGGTGTCTGACCGTCCGTCAGGGCGACGATCACGTCCGGGTGGGGCCGGGAGCGGAGCGCTCGGGCGAAACCGGAGCGCAGATCCGTTCCCCCGCCGCCGACCAGTGCGATGTTCTCGGCGCGGCAGAGCGGGACGGCGACCCCGGCCGCCGCGTCGCAGGAGATCACCGAGACCAAGTCGCGTCGCCCGCCCACCGCCCGCGAGATCGCCGCCACCTCCAGCAGCGCGCTGCCCAGCTCGGCGTCGCTCACCGACCCGGAAGTGTCGATCACGACGCAGACCCGGGGCGGCGTACGGCGCAGGCTCGGCAGCACCACCCCGGGGACGCTCGCCGAGCGCCGGGACGGGCGCCGGTAGCTGTGGTCCTCGCCCACGCCCGGCGCGCCCGCCGCCGAGCGGACCGCCGCCCCCAGCAACTGCCGCCACGGCTGCGGCGGATGGAACGCCTCGTCCGCCCAGCGGCGCCACCCCTCCGGCGCGTCGCCCGGCCGGCCCTTGATCCCCTCGGCGACCCGGAAGCGGACCGCGTCCCGTTGCTGCCTGCTCAGCCCGTGGGCCCCGTCGGGCCCCAGCTCCCACGGCCGGTCCTGCCCGTCGGCACCACTGCCGCAGTCCAGCCAGGCCAGGTCCGCGGCGAGCCCGGACATCGACGCCGTCCGCAGGTACTCCTCCATCAGCAGCCCGTCGGGCAGCCGCAGCAGCGACGGCAGCACCGCCCCGACAGGCAGGGGCAGACCGTCACCGTAGATGTCGTCGTTGATCTCGAAGTCGGCAGCGATGTTCCGCCGCAGCCTCCCCCAGCCTTCGGACGGGGGGACCCCCCTCTCGCTGCGCTCGCCCGGCCCGTGCTCTTCGTGCTCCCGCGCATACCGCTCGCCCCGCCCGTGGTGGTCCCGGAGCAGATGGGAGACCTCGTGCACCCACACGCCCGCCAGCTCCTCCACCGGCGTGCGCGCCACGAAGCCGGGGGAGACGTAAGCGCGCCAGTGCGCGTCCACCGCCATCGTCGGCACCGACCGGTCCTCCACCACGTGCAGCGCGAAGAGCGCGGCGGCCAGGTAGGGGCGGACCTTCACCGCGTGCAGCCGGGCGGCCAGCAACTTCTCCATGTCCAGCGGGAGTCCGGGCCGGTCGTCCGGCCCGCCGGAACCGGTCGGCGGATTCGGCACGGTGGCCCGCACCGGGCGCGGTGGCGGGGGCGGGGACATGGGGCGCGGCACCGGTCGCCGCACGGCCCCCGTCATCGGCGCGCCCCCGTCGCCCGCCCGGCGTCGGCCGCCGCCGCGGCCCGCCCCACCGACCGGTCCGCCCGCCGGGCGAGACCGACCACCCCGGCCAGCCGCTCCACCGCCTCCGGCACCTCCCAGTCGTCGCGCCGCAGCGCGGCCAGCGCCGTCGCCGGGGCGACCAGCAGGTCCGGGGCGCCGGTCTCCAGCGCCCGGACCAGCACCGCCCAGCCCGCCTCCCACCGCTCCCGCTCCGGTCGCGCCCCGACGGCGGCCACCACCGCCTCCAGCGCCGCCTGACGCAGATCGCCCCGCACCGGCAGCTCGGCGGAGGCCGGATCGGCCAGCAGCGACTCCGGATCCGGCAGGTCCATCCGGTCCACATGGGCGAGGAGTTCGAGCCCCGGACCGTCCCCCACCGCGCCCCGCACCAGCAGCGCCAGCACCTCCCGGGAGACGGAGGCCGCCGTGCCGAAGGCCAGCAGGGCCAACGCGGCCTCCCAGCTCCTGGGCGAGGGCCAGGCACCACCGCGCCGCGTCTCGGTGCTCGGCAGCCGGTGGATCAGCGTCGGCCGGGCTTGAAGGAAGCCGCAGACCGCGCGCCGGGTGAAAGCCACCGCCTCCGGCAGCCGCTCCGGCACCAGCCGGGGCAGTTCCGCCCGGGGCCAGACCCCGCCCAGCCCGCGCACCACCACCTCCCGGTCGTGCACCCAGTACAGATGCACGAACCGGTTGGCCAGCGGCGGGCTCAGCTCCCACCCGTCCGCCGCCGACGCCCGCGGATTGGCGGCCGCCACGATCCGTACGCCCGGCGGCAGTTGAAGCGCACCTACCTTCCGCTCCAGGACGACCCGGAGCAGTGCGGCCTGGACGGCCGGGGTGGCGGTGGACAGTTCGTCCAGGAAGAGCAGTCCCCGCCCGGCCCGCACGAGCTCCACCGCCCACTGCGGCGGCGCCATCGGCACCCCCTGCACCGCCGGGTCGTCGCCCACGATGGGCAGTCCGGAGAAGTCGGACGGCTCGTGGACGCTGGCGATCACGGTCGTCAGCGGTAGGTCGAGGGAGGTGGCGAGCTGTGTCAGGGCCGCGGTCTTGCCGATGCCCGGCTCGCCCCAGAGCAGCACGGGCAGGTCGGCCGCGACGGCCAGGGTGAGCGCTTCGAGCTGCTCGTCGAGGCGCGGCTCGGTGGTGGTCGTCCGCAGGAGGGACAGGAGGTCGTCGGCGAGGGCGAGTTGGGTGCCGGTTCCGGAGGCGTCGGCGGGGACGGGTGCGGGCTTGTCGGCGGCCGGGACCGGGGCGGGCAGAAGGGTGCTGGAAGTCATGGTCATCACCTGGGGTGGGATAAGGGGACGGGACGGCCCGTCCCGGATGTCGTGCGGGAGTGCGGCGCGGAATGCGCGGCGCGAGCAGGGGAGTTGGGACGGGATCAGCCGAACAGGCCGGTACGGGGCCGGGCCCGGCTGGTCCGCTTGCGGCGCATCGCGAGCGGCGTACGGCGGTCGAGCCGGGGACGGCGGCCGGCCTCCGCCTGCCCCACGCCCGAGACGTTCCCGTCCCCCACCGCACCGGCACCGGGGTGCACGGCGACCAGCCCCGAGCGGAAGAGCCCGTGGTCGATACGGCGGGCCGCAGCCGACTCCAGTTCCTCCCGGAGCGGCCCGTCGCGCAGGACCGCACCGGGACCGAGCAGCCCCTCGACCACGTCCAGCGCCCCGGCGACGTCACCGTGGGCGAGCCGCTCCCGGACCGCAGGCAGCGCCTCCGGGTTGCGGTGCACCGCGTCGATCGCCCGCAGGCACGGCAGCGCCGGCCCGCCGAGCGCCACCAGCAGCTCCTCCCGGTGCAGCTGGTCCGGGTCGTGATCGATCGCCGTCAGCACCCCGTCCCGCAGCGCGATCCGGTGGACCTCGCCCCGGCACTCCACCCGGTGCGGATCGCCGGGCGCGGGGGCGGGACCGGCCACCGGGGCCGAGCCGGACGCGGCCACCGAGCCGGACGCCGCCAGTGCTGCGGCGACGAGCGGATGCAGCCGCTCGGCCGCGACCAGCCCGGCCCGCAGCAGCTCCAGATCCGGAAGGACCCGGGCCGCCGCCTCGGGCAGCACCGGAAGCGCCGCGACCTCCTGCGGCGGCAGCGCCTCCCGTAGCGGCTGGAACGTCGGGGCATGGCTGTCGTCGGGGGCGACGAGTTCGAACACGGCGCGGCTCCGCGCACCGAGCCGCACGGTGAAGGCCCCGCGAGGGCGCCCCTCGGCCCGCAACAGCACCTCCGCCTCGGCGGCCCAACGTGCCACCGCCCACGCGGAGTCATGGAGGGCAGGCCGATCGGGACGATCTGGCAGGACTGGTCGACCGGGTAGGTGGATCCGGTCGGGCGGCACCACTGGCGGTACCCCGCCCGCACCGCACCGCCGCGCCAGTTCGCCGCTCCGCCCGGAGTCCCAGAGATGCCGGTGCAGGTCGAGCCGGAAACGCCGGTCGGGATGCGGGTGCGGATGCGGATGGTGCCCGGGGGCACCGTTCCCGGACCCCTCCCACAGGGTCAGGGACATCCGCTGTCCGGCGTCCGCCCAGGTCGGCGGTGTCCGCACCACCAAGTGCAGCGGCGTGTCGCCGGAACTCCGGTAACGGGCCAGGGAGATGGTCAGACCGGGCCGGAGCCGCCCGTCGGGGGCGATCCTGGGCATGTGCCAGCGGAGCAGATCCGGCGCCAGCAGACGCAGATCTGTACGGAGGCGGGTGACGAGATCGGTGCCGTGGCGGTCGCGCACGGCGCGCAGATCGAGATCGACGTCGATCCGGGCGGCGGCGCAGGCCCCCGCCCAGTCACCGACCGCACGCCGTGCGGTCGCGGTCTCGATCATGGACGGTGGCACGGCGTACTCACGCACGCGCTGCCACATCAACAAGCGGGACGGAATCGCGTTCGCGAAGTGATGCGCCATCAGCACTCACCTTGCGCGAACGATTCCCCCAATCCATAAGAACAGAGGTTCGTCATCGTCAGCATCGTAACCACCCCGATAACGATCTGTCAGTCCCCTTTCTTCTTCGTGCGGCCCTGCCGCAGCAAGGCGGGCAGACCCACGAAACCGACCGATCCGATCACCGCGAGCTTCCACGCCCCCTTGGCGACGAGCCACCCCAACCACGGATGGGGGACCCAGCCCAGCCAGGAGAACACCGCCAGCACCATTGCCGCACCGCACACCGCTGCCGTGATCGTGGCGACGATCGCCACGCCCTTGGACAACTTCTGCTTCTCGGACGCTGTGACGTCCGTGACTTCATGGTCCATGCCTGCTCCGTTCTCAGGTGAGGTGTGGATCTTTCAAGCTGTGGTGGCCGCAGGCTCCGCCAGGCGGCGAGTGGGGACGGGGGTGGTGCGTGCGATGCGGAACCGGTGGCTCAGGCGCAGGACCACCCACGCGTACAGCGGCAGCACGATTGCCTCGGCCGCCAGCAGTGCCCAGGGGGCGTCCCCAGCGTTGGTGGTGGTATCGCTGAGCCCGTCCACGACGGTGGCGGAGAGGAGGAAGAAGAAGAGGTTGTTGACCACATGGAGGGCGATGGCCGCCTCCAGGCCACCGGTACGGATCACCAGCACGCCCAGGACGAGGCTGAACAGGACCAGGTCGGCGAAGCCCCACGGCGTGCCAAGCCCGTGGGACAGGGCGAACAGCAGACCTCCCGCGGTGATGCCGACCCAAGGGGTGCGCAGGTAGCAGCCGAAGACCTGGGGGATCCAGCCGCGGAAGACGTACTCCTCGGCGGCGGCCTGGAGTGGCACCAGCAGGACGAGCATCGCGGCGGCAGCCAGGAACGTCGGCCAGCCCACCCAGGCAGCAGACGTCGACCCGAAGGCTCCGGACCCGGACACAGCGGTGAAGACGTTTATCAGGCCGAACAGGAGCAGTGTCGCGGCCACGGCCACCCCCAGGCAGACCAGCAGCCAACGCCAGCGCAGCCGTCCGGTCACCGAAGACAGGGTGCCGACCGGTCGGCGTTGCACCAGGCGCGCGGCGAGCAGCACCGCCGGGAGCAAGAGCGCGAGCATGAGCAACCAAGCGGCGTTGTCCCACAGGGGATCGGCGAACAGCAGGTCGCCCGTGCCCAGCTCGACTCCGGCCAGCGAGGCCGCCACACCCAGCCCGAATCCCGCGTTGAGCGTAAGCAGCAACCAGCCGACCACGGCGACCAGCGTGGCCGCCAGCGGAAGCCACCAGCGGTGCAGCATGGTCCGCGCCAACCGGTGATAGGGCGTTCCGGCCGCCGGTGCATGATTGTGGGTATTCATGGATTCCACCTTGATCTCACAGGAGTATCGCTAAGACTTGACTGAGGTCTTCGTCCTTTGACGCGGACCCAAGGTCAGCAGACACGACCGTGAAGATGTCCGTCATGCCCCCAAAGCACGTGACTTGACGCGACGGTGTGCCTTTGCTAGGCGAGTGGCGGCGATCGCCTATCGCGATCGGTTTCGGGTGTCAAGCCACGTATTGCAGTGACATGACGGAGTCCCTCCGGTCGGGTTCTTTGGAGGCAGGTCTTCGCCGGGGAAATCCCCGGACAACAGGAGGCCCAAAAATATCCCGGCGTACTGCGCGGGCTGGATGGAAAATCCCTGCAATACTGAATAGAGAATTCCGATGACCAAGCTTTCCTTGAACCGTCGTATGGTGCTGGTCGCGGCTTCCGTGGGGCTGGCCGGTGGCGGCCTGGCGCTGCCGACGACCGCGATGGCCGCATCGGCGGCCCCGCAGCACGGCGTCACCCTGGCCCCCGCGAACGCTCCGGCCGTAGCACCAGCCGTACCGTGCAGTCCCATCGGAGTAACTCCACTCGGCCGAGTCGAGTACGACCGCAGCGTTCCCGGCTGCACAGTCGGGCGCGACCGTCCCAGCGGTACCCTCTCGGGCAATGTGCGACCGGATGCGCTGACCAGGCAGCCAGTTGCCCGGCCGGTGACCGTACAGCCGGGGGCGGTGCCCATGCAGCCACAAGCCCCGCAGCCGGCCCCCCAGCAGGGCTACTTACTGCAGAGCAGCACGGTGTCTGAGAGTCCCGCCCTATAAGTCTGTTGGTGACCTGCTGTGGGTCGCCCAAGCCCGACGAGCCGGCCCCGGTGAGGCGCCAGGTGGCGGTACCGGCCCTGCCTGAAGGTGCCACTGATCCATCGCCGTGACCACTCTCACAGCTGTTGCGTGCGGCGGGTGAGCACCTGTGAATCGATGCCTTACGAGCGGGAAACGAGGCGCCTGCCGGGCCGCCCCTAGTCTCGCGGAGCATGAGGGGGAACCGAATCCGCCGACCTGACCAGTCCGTCCGCATTCCCGGCTGGGGCTCCATCCGCGGCCGTATGGCGATCGTCCTTGCCGTGCCCACCTGTCTGCTCCTCGCCCTGACCGGGCTGGGCGTTGCCGACCGCGCCCACGACTGGTCCGCCGCGCGGGCCACGGAGTCCCAGGTCGGCATCCTGCTGCGGGAGCAGGACCTCGTCCGTGAGCTCCAGCGTGAACGCGGCCTCACCAACGGCCTGTTGAGCGGCGCGGAGCAGTACCGGGACGATGTCCGCAGGCAACGGGCGCGCACCGACAACGCGCGTGCGTCCTTGAGGGCGGCGCTCTCGGAGGAGAGCGGCGATCTGCCCGAGGCCGCGGCCTCCGCCTTACGCCGGGCCCAGCTCCCGCTCGTCGACCTCACCGGAACCCGTACCGCCGTCGACACCGGCACGGCCGACCGCACTGTCACACTCCGCTTCTACACCCGGGCCGTCACCGCCCTGATCGACGCCGAAGGGGCCGGCGTGCCCAACGGCGACCGCCGTATCGCGCAAGGCGTGCAGGCGCTGCAGGCCCTGGCGCGTGCCACGGAGGCCGTGGCCCTCGAACGCGGCTCCCTGAACGGCGTGTTCGCGGCACAGCGGTTCCACTCCGGCGAGTACCTCGACTTCACCGATGTCCGCGCCACGCGGGTCGCCGCCCTCGGCCAGTTCCGCCAACTTGCCGACAGCGCCCAGAAGTCATCCCTCGACCAGGCCTTCGGGACGGCTGCCGCCCGCCGCGTCACCGGGTACGAGGCCAAGGCCGAGGCGGGCGCCGACGGCTCGTCACTCGACGTCGACCCCGCCCGCTGGTGGGCCGACATGACGACGCTCGTCGATGATCTGCACGATGTGCAGAAACAGGTCGGTGACGACGTACGGGCACGAGCGGACCAGGTCGGCGGCGCGGCCACCCGGGAACTCATCGGTTTCCTGGCGCTGGGCGCGCTGATCCTCGCCGTGGCCTGCGCACTCGCGGTGTTCTCGGCCCGCTCCATCACCCGCCCCCTGGGCGCCCTGGCCGACGAGGCCGACGCAGTCGCGGGCACCGGGCTGCCGGACGTGGTCAGGTACATCCAGGAGACCGACCCCGACACCCCGTTGCCCGCGGAGCGCGAGGCGACCGAAGTCCCCGGCACCGCACGGGAGATCAACCGGCTGGCCGCCGCTCTGCGCAATGTCGAGCGCACAGCCGTGGGCCTCGCCGTCGAACAGGCCGTCCTACGCCGCAACAGCACCGAGTCCCTGGCCAGTCTCGGCCGCCGCAACCAGACGCTCCTCCGCCGCCAGCTCGGGCTGATCACCACCCTGGAGAGCCAGGAACTCGACCCGGACGCCCTCGCCGAGCTCTTCGAGCTCGACCATCTGGCGACACGCATGCGCCGCAACGCCGAGTCCCTGCTTGTCCTCGCCGGCGAGGAGCCCCCGGCTCGCCGCTGGCCCAGCGCGGTCACCGTCACCGAGGTGGTGCAGTCGGCCGTCTCCGAGGTCGAGCATTACCAGCGCGTCGCAGTCACCGACATCGAGCAGTGCCGCGTCCGTGGCCACTGTGTCGCCGAACTCTCCCACCTGCTCGCCGAGTTGATCGAGAACGCGCTCATGTTCAGCCCGCCCCAGCAACCCGTCGCGGTGTACGGCTGGCGGGACGGCGGCGAGTACTGCCTCGCCGTGGTCGACCGGGGAATCGGGATGACCGCGCAGCGGATGGCGCAGGCCAACGCCCTGCTGTCCGGCAAGGGCGGCTCCCTGCTCGCTGCGCCCACCCGGTTCCTCGGCCACCACGTTGTCGGTGCGCTCGCGAACCGCCTCGGCGCCCATGTCGAGCTGCGCCCCACGGAGGGCTCGGGCGTCACGGCGTACGTCGCCCTGCCCACCACGCTCGTCCAACAGCCCGACGCCTCGACCACCGCAGCAGCCACGTGAGTGCACACCGGCGGCCTCCAAGTGATCTTGCTCGGCCAAAGGGCCGTTTCTGAGAACAGCTCAACGTAACCGCCATCAACCTCAGTGACTTGTCACTTCGTCATAGCTTCTTCGGGGGAAGGGTCGTCTCGTCAGCCCGACAGGGCGTCACAGACAAGGAGTTGAACATGGACGCGCAGGGCACGGCCGTGAGGCTGCGGGCGATCATCGACGAGCTGTCGGACCGTTTCTACGAGCGGGACGACGTGGTGCGGACGCTGGTGGTGACGCTGCTGGCCGGACAGCACTCGTTGGTGCTCGGCCCGCCCGGGACGGCGAAGTCCGAGATGGCCCGGGAGCTCACGGGCAGGATCGAGGGGGCGTCCTACTGGGAGATCCTCCTGTCGAAGTTCACCGCGCCGACGAGGATGTTCGGTCCCATCGACGTCGCCGCGCTGGCCCGGGGTGAGTACCGCCAGGTGTACGAAGGCCGTGCCACGACCGCGCATGTCGCCTTCATCGACGAGATCTTCAAGTGCTCCACGGCGGCGCTGAACGAGACGCTGGGCTACCTCAACGAGCGGCTCGCCGAGCGGCTGCGCACCGGCCGTCTCGCACAGTGGGCCGAGCTGATCGGTCGCTTCCGGCAGATGGCCGGCGGTGAGCGCGCCTGCAAGGTGGAGAACGCCACCGGGGAGCTGGTCGGCGTCACGCTCGGCAACGACCTCTCCCGCGTCATCCCCTCCGAGCTGGCGGGTCTCGGCCTGCCCGAGCTGCGTGCGGTGTCCGCCGCGCGCTACGCCGCCGGGGAGCTGATGCTCTACGACAGCCAGGGAGAGCAGACCACCGGCCAGGGCGCCATCATCGCGTGCGTCGACACCTCGCACTCCATGTACGAGGCAGGGCCCGGCGGAGTCACCCGGGAGGCGTGGGCCAAGGCGTGCGCCCTGGCGCTGCTGGATCAGGCCCGCCATGCGGGGCGTGACTTCGTCGGCATCCTGTTCTCCGCAGCCGACAAGCTCCAGGTCTTCCGCTTCCCGGCCGGCCGGCCCACCGACATGGCCCGCGTCCTCGACTTCGCGGAGACCTTCCTCGGCGGCGGCACCAGCTACCAGAGGCCGCTGACAGCGGCCGGTGAACTGCTGGAGGAGGAGTTCAACGACGCCGCCCGCGCGCGCGGCGACATCGTGATGCTCACCAACGACGACTGCGGCGTCACCGAGGAATGGATGCGCGGCTGGAACGACGCCAAGCACCGGCTGGGCTTCCGGGTCTTCGGCGTGGCCGTCGGCGCCCCACGCGTCGCCGAAGCCGACTCGGTCCTGGACGCCCTGTGCGACAACCTCCGCTCCATCGAGGACCTCACCGACGTCCACGCCGCCGCCGACCTCTTCCGCGTGATCTGACCCGGCCGCATCCTCTACCGCGTGGGGACTTTGCCGTCAAGAAACGAATATTCGGGACGAGCCCCTCTTCCCGGTGCCAGGCACCCTGAATGTCGAGGCGAGGCCGGTGAAGCGCTATGTGGTGGAGGGTCGTGGGTGTTCTCGCCTCGCTGATGATTTCCGATTTCACGAGGTTAGAAAATCCCATGTCTGATTCGTTGGCGATAGCTTTCCTTTACGTCACACTCGCCTTTCTGGTCGCATTTTTCGTTCTCTGGGTGATCATCGACCAGCGGAAGAAAATCGAGAGCGGGTGGACCGAGTGGTGCCGGACCGCGAAGGCCTTGCCCTGGCGGGACCGGTGGGAGCTGTACCGTGCCACCTTGCGCGGCCGTGCGGTCTCAGATCCCCGGCTGGCGGCGCCGGCCGTGCAACGCGCAGAGCGTTACCACGCATGGACAGACAGCTCGATCCGCCCCAGCACCACGCGATGGTTCGGGCTCGGATTCGCCATGCTTTCTCTGCTGGGGCTGTTTCTGGCTCTGATCGGCGGAGCAGCCAGCTGGTTCGACTACCGATTGGGAGGTGCGCTGGTCGGGGGCGCGCTGGGAGGATTGCTCACTTATCCCTGGTACGCCCTGCTCAGGGAGCAGGCCCGGCGTTGCATCGACGCCAACCGTTACGCGGCAAGCCTCGAAGAGTCCAGCCGCAAAGCGGAGCTGTAGTTCTTGACACACCAGGTCAAGAACTACAGCTGTCGTGTTCTGAACCGGTCCGGCAGCCGGCAGCCGGATGCCGGCTGCCGGTCCGCCCGCGTGCCTACTGGGTGAGGTGCTCCTCCAGGTCGGCGAGGACCTCGTCGGCGGCCATCACACCGAGGCCGAGGTACCAGGTCTCGTCCGGGACGTCGTACGCGTGCCCGGCCTTGACGGCGTCGAGGTTCTTCCACAGCGGGTTGCCCTGCGCCTTGGACCTGTCCGTGGCCTTCGGGTCGCCGTAGACGCCGGTGAAGATGTAGTCGGCGTCGGCCTGGTCGATGTTCTCGGCGCTGATCTCGGCGGCGAGGTCCTCGATGTCCTGGTTCTTCGGGCGGGGGATCTCGAGGTCCTTGAGGATCGTGCCGATGAACGAGGCGTTCGCGTAGAGGCGGATCACGCCGTCGGGAAGGTAACGGACCATCGAGACGGCCGGCTTGTCGGCGCCCAGCTTCGCCTTCAGCGCCGCCACCTTCTCGTCGTATTCAGTGAGCTGCGCCTTGGCCTCGGCGGTCTTGTCCAGGGCGGCCGCGTTGAGGAGGTAGTTCTCCTTCCACGTGAAGCCCGGGCGCAGGGAGAAGACGGTCGGCGCGATCTGCGACAGCTCGTCGTACTTGTCGGCGGCGCGCAGCTGGCTGCCGAGGATCAGGTCGGGCTTGAGCGCGGCGATGGCCTCGAGGTTGAGGTTGTTGATGGTGCCGACGTTCTTCGGGCTGCCCGCCTCCTTCTTCAGGTACGACGGCAGCTCGGGGGAGCCCTCGGTGGGGGCGAGGCCGACCGGCTTGATGCCGAGCGACACCACGTTGTCGAGCTCGCCGACGTCCAGGACGACGACGCGCTTGGGCTGGGCCTTGATCTCGGTCTCGCCCATGGCGTGCTCGACGGTCCGCGGCCATTCACCCGCCTTGGCGTCGGTGCCCATCGCCGCGGTCTGCTCCGCCGCCTTCGAGAAGTCCTCGCCGCCCTGGGCGACCGCCTTCTTGTCGCCGGCACCGGCGGAACCGCCCGCGGACGACTCCTCGCCGCTTCCGGAGGAACCGCCGCAGGCCGTCAGCGAGAGCGCGGCGGCGAGGGCGAGGGCTGCGGCGGCGGTACCGCGGCGGCTGGCAGACATGGGAAGGCTCCCGTCGTACGAATGAAACTTAGGCGAGCCTTACTTTATGAGAAGTCTGTGCATCCGGAACATCCGGAGCATGTGGCTCCGATCACGTTCCCGGTACGGCCTGTTCGGGCACGGCCGGATGCGTCGAACGCGGCGGCCCCGGCACCACCAGCGGATCGCCCGTCACCGGATCCGGTACGACGACCGACGCGAGTCCGAAGACCTCCTCGACCAGCTCGGCGGTGACGACGTCGGCCGGCGCGCCCTGCGCCACGATCCGGCCCGCTTTCATGGCGACGATGCGGTCGGCGTAGCGGGCCGCCTGGTTCAGGTCGTGCAGCACGGCGACCACGGTCCGGCCCCGCTCCCGGTTCAACTGGCGCACCAGGTCCAGGACTTCCACCTGGTGGGCGATGTCGAGATAGGTCGTCGGCTCGTCGAGCAGCAGGACGTCGGTGTCCTGGGCGAGGGCCATCGCGATCCACACGCGCTGACGCTGACCGCCCGACAGCTCGTCGACCGGCCGCTCCGCGAGCTCGGCGGTCCCGGTGCGCTCCATCGCCTCGGCGACGGCCGTCTCGTCCGCCTCCGACCACTGCTGCCACCACTTCTGGTGGGGCTGCCGGCCGCGCGAGACCAGGTCGGCGACGGTGATGCCCTCCGGCGGCACGGGCGTCTGCGGCAGCAGGCCGACGGCCCGGGCGATCCGCCGGGTCGGGATGCGGGACAGCTCGGTACCGTCGAGCAGCACCGCGCCGCGCTTCGGCTTGAGCAGTCGGCCCAGGGCGCGCAACAGGGTGGACTTTCCGCAGGCGTTGGGCCCGACGATGACGGTGACCTTCCCGTCCGGGACCTGAAGGTCCAGGCTGTCCACGACCGTACGGTCCTCGTAGGCGAGGGTGAGCCCCTGGGCGGTGAGACGGTTGCCGGTCACGCGGTTCCTCCGGAACGGCTGCTGCGGGAGCTGACGATCAGCCACATCAGATACGGGGCGCCCACCAGGGCGGTGAACACGCCGACCGGCAACTCGGTCGGCGAGAAGAGGCTGCGGGCCAGCAGGTCGGCGACGGTCACGATCAGCGCACCCATGAGCGCCGAGCACAGCAGCGGGATGTGCGGGGTGCGGGTGAGCCGGCGGGCGATCTGCGGGGCGAGCAGCGCCACGAAGTCCACCGGTCCGGCGGCGCCGGTCGCCACGGATGCCAGCACCACACCGAGCGCGCCGAGTCCGAGCCGGTCCCGGTCGAGCCGGGTGCCGAGGGCGGTGGCGGTGCCGTCGTCGAGGCCCGCGCCGCGCTGGGCGCGGGCCGCCCACAGCAGGAACGGTACGAGCAGCAGGAGGACGGTCGCGAGTGGTGCGGCCTGGTCGTAGCCGCGGCCGTTGAGGGAGCCGGTGAGCCAGACCTTGGCCTGCTGGGCGACCAGGTAGTCGCCCTTGGTCACGAACAGCCGGGTCAGGGAGCCGAGGGCCACCGAGATGCCGATGCCGACGAGCACGAACCGGGCGGCGTTCAGCCCGCGCCGCCAGGCGAGCAGATAGACGAGCAGCGCCGCCGCGAGACCGCCGGCGACGGAGACGTAGGGGAGTACGGCGTACGAGGTGACGCCGAACGTCATCGCCGCGACCGTCGCCGCGCCCGCCCCGTGCGTCACGCCGATGACGTCGGGGCTGGCCAGCGGATTGCGGGCGACGGTCTGGATCAGCGCGCCGGAGACCCCGAACGCCGCGCCCACCAGCAGCCCGGTCACCAGACGCGGCAACCTGAGCGTGCCGACGACCAGTTGGTCGGGGCTGGGCAGACCCAGCAGCACGCGGACGACCTCGCCCGGCGCGACGAACGACTCTCCGACGCACAGGGAAGCGACGACGGTGGCCGCGAGCAGCGCGGTGAGGACGACGGCGACGAGGAGGCTCCTGCGGTGGAGCAGGAAGCTGCTCTTCCCGGCGCGCAGGACGGCATGCCCCGGAGGACGGAGGGTGGCCTGGGTCATGCCGCCACCACCTTCCTCCGCCGTACCAGCACCACCAGGAACGGCACCCCGGCCAACGCGGTCATCACGGCCACCGGCACCTCCGAGGGCCGCACGACGACCCGCCCGAGGACGTCCGCGAGGAGCAGCATCACCGGCCCCAGCACGGCGGCCATGGGCAGCAGCCAGCGGTGCCCGGGGCCGACGAGCGCCCGGGCGATGTGCGGGACGGCGAGGCCGGTGAAGGCGATCGGTCCGGCCGCGGCGACCGCGACCCCGGTCAGCACGGTCGCGCCCACGGCCCCGGTCGCCCGCAGCAGCGCCACGTTGCGGCCCAGCCCCCGCGCGATGTCCTCGCCGAGCGCGAGCGCGTCCAGCCCGCGGGCCATGGCCAGCACCAGCAGCAGCCCCGCGACCAGGAAGGGCCAGGTCTGCCCGACGATCGAGGCGTCCCGGCCGGCGATCGAGCCGACGTCCCAGAACCGGAACTCGTCCAGGGCACGGGCGTCGGTGGTGAGGATGCCGGTGACGACGGAGGCCAGGAAGGCGTTCATCGCGGCGCCCGCGAGCGCGAGCTTGACCGGCGAGGCGCCCCCGCGTCCGCCGCTGGCGACGACGTAGATGCACACCGCGGCGACGGCCGCGCCCGCGAAGGCGTACCAGACGTATCCGTTCAGCGTGTGCACCCCGAAGAAGGTGATGGCACAGACGACGCCGAGCGAGGCGCCCTGGCTGATGCCGAGGATGCCGGGCTCGGCGATGGGGTTGCGGGTGATGCCCTGCAGGACCGTTCCGGCAATGCCGAGGGCGACCCCGACCAGCACACCGACGACCGTCCGCGGCACCCGCAGCGCCCGTACGACCTGGGCGTCGTCGCTCGTGCCGCCGTACAGCAGCGCGTCCCAGACCGCTGTGGGGGCGATCGCGCGGCTGCCGACCGCGAGGCTCAGCACCACGGCCAGCAGCAAGAGAAGAAGGGCGACGGCCATCCAGCCGACACGTCGGCTCGCGACTCCTGACATGCGCCCTTCCCGTATCCACTGTCCATTAGCTAAGGATTGCCTAAGCGTACGTGGTGAGG
Source organism: Streptomyces sp. NPDC127197 (assembly GCF_042672405.1). NCBI lineage: Bacteria > Bacillati > Actinomycetota > Actinomycetes > Kitasatosporales > Streptomycetaceae > Streptomyces > Streptomyces sp. NPDC127197. Next base: position 144,037 of record NZ_JBHXVG010000017.1, read on the forward strand.
AGAGCGCGTCCTCGGCCGACTGCTGGTGGGACCCACGACACCGGGGCGCACCGCTCCTGCGGATGGTGCGCGGCGACGGCGGCGATGCCTGTGCACGCACCGAGCGGGTGAAGCGCCTCGCGCAGCGCGCCGACATCACGCGGGAAGCGTGAAGGCGCCCGGTGACATCAAGTCTCCGGGCGCCTTTGGAGGATCAACTCACCGTCTACGAAAGGAACTTGTAGCCGCTCCAGCCGCTCGCGATCTGCGTCCGCGGACCGAACGAGCCCTTTCCGTCCCCGCTGTTGCGCCACACGTTGCCGCTGGTGTCGCGGGAGACCAGGTCCGGCCTGCCGTCGTCCGTGATGTCGCCGACCCCGACGACCACGTTGTACGAGCCGCCCCAGTTGGACAGCACCTTGACGCGGGCCGCGAACGTGCCGTCGCCCTTGCCGTTGTAGCGGTAGAGGTTGTCGGACGTGTCCTGGGCCAGGAGGTCCGCCTTGCCGTCGCCGGTGAAGTCGCCGGTGCCGACGATCTTCTTGTAGCCCTTCCAGTTGTCGTAGAGCTTGACGCGGGAGGCGAGCTTGCCGTCGCTCGTGCCCTTGTAGAGGTAGACCGCTCCGGTGGACGAGTTCCTCGCGATCAGGTCCGGGCGGCCGTCGCCGCTCACGTCGCCGGGCGACGTCAGGGCGTCGTACTGCGTCCAGCCGCTGGTCGCGAGGGTCGTGTACGACGTCGACGGCTTGACCGCCGCCCCGCAGCCCGGCTTGTACAGCCGCAGTGCGCCGCTGCTGTAGCGCACGAGGACGTCGTTGCAGCGGTCGCCGCTCAGGTCGCCGAAGGGGACGGCCTTGATCGTCGTCGCCCAGCCGCTGCCCGTGTTCTTGTCGCCGAACTTGCCCGTGCCGGTGCCGCTGTGGAAGGTCAGGCCGCCGGAGGAGTTGAGGGTGAGGAGGTCGCCGCGGCCGTCGACGCCGTCGGGGCTGACGTGGTCGTGGCGGACCGCGGAGCCACGGGTCAGGAAGCCGTCGCCGGACGTCACCGTGACCGGGGTGGTGGTGCCCAGGCCCGTGGCTTTGAGGGTCCACTTGAACGCGCCGTTGGGGAAGTAGGTCCCGCTCGCCGTCTTGCCGTTCCAGCTCACGCCCACCCGTTCCGGGGCAGCGCCGCCGGTGAAGGTGCGGGTGGCCTTGCCGGTCGCGCCGCTCTGGACGGAGGTGAAGGTGAGCGACCAGGAGGTGACCGGGCGGGACAGCACCCAGTTGCCCTGGAAGAGGGTCGCCGGGTCCACATAGCTCGTGGCCGACGACTTGAAGGCCGTCACCGCGGACGGCGTGATGCCGGTGGTGGTGACCCGGGTGCGCTCGTAGTCGTCGAACCAGGCGACCAGGCCGGTGTACTCGTCGACCGTCCAGCGGTAACGGCGGTCCGCGGTCAGGCCCTTGTCGGGCAGGCCGGAGGCAATCACCCAGGTGGTGCCGGTGGCCGCCTCGGTGAGGACCAGTGTTCCCGCGGTGTGGTCGTGGCGGACGGTGAAGCCGTCGCCGAGCAGCACATCACCGGGGGTGACCGCCGTCGACGTACCGGCCTTGGTGTCGTACACGCCCGCCGAGTCCGTCCCGCAGGCCCAGTACACCCAGCGGCCCGCCGCCTGGAGTTCGCTCGGCACGCAGGCCAGGCCCGGGACGGTCACCGTGGCGAGCGTCTTCGCCAGCGGGATGCTGTACGAGGTGAGCGTGCCGGCGGTGGTGGTGGCGCTCCAGAGGGTGGGGCCGTTCAGGGCGGCGGCACGCACGGACCGCTTCAGCTTCTGGCCCTGGCCGAACTCGCCGACGTACTGCGCCGGTGTCGTACCGCCCGAGTTGTAGACGGCGTAGTCGTCGCCGGCGTCGACGATCGTGCCGCCCTGGGTGCCGAACTCCAGCTCGTGGCCGCCGACGGCGACGATCCGGTCCCAGTACCGCTCGGTGCCGTCGTTGGACTTGGTGAGGTAGGCGTCCTGGCCGTCGAGGTTCCCCCACATCGTCGAGCAGGTGGTGCCCTCGTACGGGCAGACGGGGGAGTACACCGAGCCGCTGTCGGTGGCGTCGGACGCGCTCAGCTCGGTTGAACCGTTCGTGGTGAGGGTGCGCAGGGAGGTCGCGGTGGTGCCGGCTTCGGCGACGCGCAGGCGGCCACGGCTGAGTGCGAGGCCCGTCTTGGCGTTCTCCACCGCCGGGGACTGGTACACCTTCTCCAGCTTCAGCGTGCCGTCCTCGGCCTGGCTCACCCGCTGCACCCACCAGTCGGTGGCGCCGGTGCCGCCGGTGACCAGCGCGGTGCCGTCACCGGCCGCCAGGGTGTACTCACCGGCGCTCGTCAGCAGGGTCTGCTGCACGGACGGGTCGTCGACGTCGACCGCGAGCAGCTTCGAGCCCGGCGAGCTGGAGGACAGCGGCAGCAGCAGCCAGTCGCCGATCAGGACCGGAGGGCCGTCGAGCGTGCCCGGGTGCGAGGGCAGGGTGACGACCTGCTCGGCGGCGGTGAGGTCGGTGCGGGACTTCAGGTGCAGTTCGGCGAGGCCGTCGTCGTACCAGCCGATGCGGTCCGCGCTCATCACGTACCTCGGGCTGTTGTCGGCGCCCGTGAAGACCTTGGTGCTCACGGCCGACGCGATGTCGATGTAGTGGAGCGAGCCGAAGGTGCTGTTCTCCACGAACACACCGGAGGAGTCCGCCGCGAGGACGTTGCCGGCCTGCGGGTTCGCCGTGTCCCCGGTCACCCTGCGGACGCGCCACGCGCCGTCGACCTTGTCGATCAGGGAGTAGGTGGTGACGATCGTGTTCCCGACCAGTGCCGCGTAGTAGCCGTGGGTGCTGCTCCAGCTCACCTTCTTGGAGGTGGCCGTCGCCGGGTCCCACAGGGTGGCGAACTCGTCGGACGTGGAGGTCGGCAGAGCGACCAGGTCGCTGTCCGTGCCGTACCAGGCGGTGTAGCAGTCCCAGCCGATGTACTTGCAGTTCGAGACCGGGGTGTAGACGCCGTCGGCGTTCTCGACCGTCACCGTCCTGCCGGTGGCGTGGTCGGTCCACAGCAGCCCGGTGCGGCCGGTCTGCCAGTGCAGGAAGCCGCTGTCGCCGTCGACGTACGGACGGTCGGTACGTGGTGTGGTGGAGCTGGGGTCGACCAGCGTGATCGCGGTGGTGCCGGCTTCGGCCGCTTCCGCGGAGCCGCCGCCCTCCGACAGGACGACGACGGACGCGGCCGCGACGGCGACCGCGAGCGAGGAGACGGCGGCGGCCGGCCCGCCCCGTCTCAGGGCGTGTCTGCCCACGTGAGGTTCCCTCCCCTACGAGGGCCCGTGCCCTCGCACAAGTGGCCGGATCTTATCAGCGGGGTGGTGGCGGCAAGGGGGTGTTCGTGCAGGTGAAAGGGGGTGGGCAGGCTTTGGCCCCCGGTCTGGGGCGAACGGGCCCTCGGCGTGGGTGACGGACAGCGCCGGATTCAGCCAGCGGGTGAGGATCGAACCGTCGAGGCTTGTCAGCGTTGGTCTACGTTGAGCACCCTTTCACCGCCCACGCTCATGGTCTTCCTTTCACGGGTGCTCCGCAGCAGTGCGCGGGAGGGCGAGTCCGCCGCGTGCTGACGGTGGCGTACATCACTCCGGGCGTGCCGCGCTGCCGGGCCGGGGGGTGCGTGACGCGCCGTCGCCCCGGGTGGCGTCGGGGGCGCTCCAGCTGGCAAGGAGGGCGAGGGCCTGTGCGGAGGCGGAGCCGGGTTCGGCGGTGTACACGCACACGGTCTGGCCCGGGTCGGACGGCAGGGCGAGAGTCTCGTGGTGCAGGGTGAGTTCGCCGACCACCGGGTGGTGGAAGCGCTGCGTACCGTGGGCGCACAGGGCCACTCGGTGGCTGTCCCACCAGGCGCTGAACTCCGGCACCTTGACGACGGCTTCGCCGATCAGTTCGTTGAGCCGGGCGTCGTCGGGGTGGCGCCCCACCCTGCCGGTCCTGGTACTCAGCCAGTACATCGAGCAGTCCTATGCCGCCCACCTGCTCGACCTGGGCAGCGACACCGGAGTCGGCTACCTCCTCAAGGACCGCGTCAGCGCCGTCAGCGAGTTCGTCGACGCGATCGCCCAGGTCGCCGCGGGCGCGACGGTCGTGGATCCCGAGGTGGTCCGCCAACTCCTCAACCGCCGCCGCGATCCCCTGCAACGCCTCACCCCCCGAGAGCGCGAGGTCCTCGCCCTGATGGCCGAGGGGCGCACCAACGCCGCCATCGCCCGCGAGCTGTACGTCACCGAGGCAGCGGTCAACAAGCACGTCAGCAACATCCTTCAGAAACTCGAGCTCCACCTCGACGGCCACGGACACCGCCGCGTCCTCGCCGTCCTCACCTACCTCCGCGGATGACCGGCGGACAGCTGCCGCATGAAGTCCCCTCTGCCTGCCGGGCGTTCAGCCGGGAATGTCGGGGGTGTACTCGTTCCGCCCCCACTCGGAGGAACCGAGCGGGTAGTTGTAGGCGGGCCGTCCCGCGTTTCCGCTCGTCCGGAAGGGCTTGCCGTTGTCGTCGACGCGTACGGTGCCCCGCTGGTCACCGCTGGACCAGTCCAGCTCCAGGTACCAGCTCACGTTGTGCGCCCGTGCGTCCGCGAAGATGTAGAAGACCTCGGGATCGGACTCACTCACCTTGTACGGGAAGTCGCGCTGACCGGCCTTGGGGGAGAGCGCGGGCCGCCCGGCATCGAGGTCCACACCGAATGCCGTCGTCTCCACGCCGCCACCGCACCCGACGCCCATCTCGAAGTCGTTCCAGGCGAGCGGCGCGCTCTTCTCCACCACCCGCACATGCAGTTCCTCCAGAACGACGGTGGCCTTCCCGGTGCCCTGCACGGTCAGCGCGAGCATCTGCTGGCCGCCGGCGACCCCGCCGAGCGCGCTGACCCACCCGCGCGCGTCCGGCTCACTCGGCGGCGGAGGCACCTGCTCGGGCTGCCGGTCGACCAGGTAGTGCTGGCTGCACGGGTCTTCCCACTTGTACGGATTGACGGCGACGCTGGGCGCGGTGGCCCCGTTCTCGGAACCGCCGCCCTGGGCCGCCCCGGCCCCACTGCTCCGGGAGGCGGAGGCGGGTGCCGTGGGAGTGCCGCTGCGTGAGGTGGACGGCGAGGCCGACCTGCCCTTCGCACCGGCCGACTCGGAGGCGCCGGGGCTGTCGTCGACGGAGCCGACGGAGCCGACAGATTGGGAGGCAGCCCCCATGGACTGCTTCCCGCTCCGGTCGTCATCCCCCTCGCCGGGCACAAGATTCACCGCGAGCGCGGCCGACACGAGGACGGCGGCCACGGCCGCCCCGCCGAGAACGACGGTACGCCGCCGCGCCACAGGAGCCTGCGCCAAGGGCCGCCGCTCACCCTCGGGACCTGCCTCGGCCGTCGTTGCTTCGGTCCCCGACGTCTCGGTCCCGGCCTCCACTGCCCTGGCCCCGGCCTCCGCTGCGCCGGTCCCGGCCTCCGTCGCTGTCCGCGCCCGCGGTTCCTCCTCCGCAGGGGCCCCGCCCGCCTTCTGCCTCCGCCGGGCATCCGCGAGCACCCACCGCCGATGCAGCTCCACCAGTTCCTCGGGCGTCGCCTTGCACACCCGCGCGAACCGCTCCACGGGCGCGTAGTCCGTCGGTACGGCGTCCCCGTTGACGTACCGGTGAAGCGTGGACGCACTCGTGTGCAGCCGCTTCCCGAGCACCCCGTAACTGAGCCCGGACCGCTCCTTCAACCGGCCCAACAGCTCCGAGAACTCGTCCCCCGCCACCGTTCCTCCCTCTCCCCACGTCCCGGACCCCCATTCCAGGGGGAGGTCATTCCCCCAGGTCAGAGCCATCGCAAGCGTTCCAGCGTCCCGGATACCCCGGCAGCCGTGGCGGCCGGGACGGATCACCGCACAAGCTTGGGCCATCCAAGCACGCCGTTCCCGGCACGCCGTTTCGGGCACCCGGTCGAGCGGCCCATGCCAACACCCGTACCGCACAAGGGGGATCGCATGTCCACACGCACCCACCGCACCCGCATGCTCGTCGCCGCCGCGCTCACGGCCGCCACGCTGACGTTGACGGCATGCAACAGTGGAAAGGGCGTTCAGGACGAGGGGGCATCGGCAGGATCGGCGCCCATGGCCTCCACCACGCCCTCGCCCAAGGCGAGCGGGGGAACCTCCACCGGGACGGGTCAGACCGACTCGGCGGGCTCGACCTCCGAAGGCTCGACTGGCGGCGCGGCCGGTTCGAGCAGCACAACGGGATCCACGGGCTCGTCGGGTTCCACGGGCTCGTCGGGCTCGTCGGGCTCCAAGGACTCGGAGCCCACCAGGACCCCCTGCTCCCCCGCCTCCACCCGGACGACCGCCACGGAGATCTCCCGCCCCCTGAACCACCTTCTCCTCACCATCACCAACACCGGCTCGAAGAACTGCAACCTCACCGGCTATCCGGCGGCCCGATTCGGCGAGGCCCAATCCGTCCCGCCGGCCTTCGAGGACTCCAAGCCGCAGGCGGTGGTCACGCTGGCCCCTGGCGAGTCGGGCTATGCGAGCGTCCTTCTCTCGGCCGCCGACGGCAGTGGCTCAGGTGGCTACACGGCCAAGTCCCTCGCGGTCTACTTCGACAAGAGCGCGAGCGTCGCCGCCCACCCGTCACTCCCCGCGAAGGGCGTGTACGTCGACGACTCGATCCGCGTCTCGTACTGGCAGTCGACCATGGCCGACGCCCTGGACTACTGATCACAGCGGACAACAAGAAGGCCCGGGTCGGATGACCTGGGCCTTGGTCGTGGAGCGGGTGACGAGAATCGAACTCGCGCTCTCAGCCTGGGAAGCGGCGGCGCTTGCGCGCCCACATGGCTATTGACCTGCGTAGATTCGCTGTGCTTCGCTCGGCGTGAGGCCTGGTGGCACCGCTGTTGACTGTGGTTGTCCGCCCTGAAGGGCACACCAAGGGCACGGGTGGCGTGCAGGGGCGGATCAAGGGGGCATGAGGTGTCTCGGGGCGTTGGGAGACTCATCGGATTCGCGGGCGAAGCGACCGCATCGCACATGCGCACACCTCGACCGGTCCTGCCCCGGCAGTGGGCGCCACGAGGTCGATGCTCCTTATAGGACGGCCTTGTACTCCCTGTAGGTAAGGCCTTGCACTCCCTGCCTCTGCCGGCCCGTAGCGATCTTCGTACGTCCGCCGAACGAACCCCCTGACGTCACCGCTGTTGCGAGGCGGGTTTCCACGGACGTAGCCCGCGACGATGCCCGTACTGCCGCTCGCCGGTGACGTTGCCGGCGTCGTCTCCGGCGGCCTGCCGGACACGGCATCGCAGCATGCCGGGTGCGCGATGAATTGACGTGACGGCTGCCTCAGTGGCCCGTGGGCGACCAACAGGGCGAAGAACAGCATCAGTCGGGCTGTCACCCGGCAGAGCGGGCTGTGCGGATACGCCGACGGAACCCGGACCGTGATCTTTCCGTCTAGCGGTGACGGGCGAACCAGCCCTGCCACGACCAACATCGAGCAAAGCAGTCAAAAATTGAGATACATACCACCGCAGGACTTTCCACGAATAAACCGGAGAACCGCGTTCTCCGTGTGGCGCCAACCACGGGCGAGACTCTGGGCCGTAGCGGGTGTCGTGGCCCTCGGATTCCTCATTGCGCTGGAATTCGCCGCGCGTCGCTACGGCCTGCCAGGGCCGATCGCCAACCAGGTACGAGAGGTGATATTCGCCCCCAAGTCGGGCGGTCTGTTGTACGCCGCTATGGCGTTGATGATGGTGGTACTCACCTGGCGGCAACGATTCATCGCGGTGGCTGCGGCGATCGGCATCGATATCGCGTTCCTGGCGGTCCGGTGGGCGGTCGACTACAAGGTGACCGACGGCCACCCCTTCGGCAATGGCGCGTTGTGGGTGATGCTTGGCTGTGCGGTTATCGCTGTCACTCGCCGCACCGGCCGGGAACGTGTCCTGCTGCTGAAGGGCGTCGGGCTGGGCCTGCTGCTGGTGGCCGGCCGCAAGACAGGCGACACCTGGCTGCTCATCACCTCGAAGACCCGCCCAGCGGTGCTCGACCAGTACGTGGCAACCGCCGATCATGCGCTGGGCAACCCGTCGTGGCTGGTAGGCCGGATCGTCACGGCCACCGGCCCCATCGGCTTCAATTTTCTCGACACCGTCTACGGCCAGCTCGCGGTGGCCGCGGTCATAGCCGCGCTCTACCAACTGCGTAACGTGGCGGTCGAGCGCCGCTTCCCGCGCCACCACCTGGTGCGCACCTTTCTGGTGATAGGCCTCCTCGGGCCAGCCTTCTACATGATCTACCCGGTGGTCGGACCGGTCTTCGCCTACGGCACCGGCACCGATCACTGGGCGCCGGTCAGCCTGTGGGCGGAGGAAATTCCTTCCAGCGCGCGCTGGGCGGTGGCCAACCTGTGGCCGCAAACGCCGCCGCCGATCAATACGCCGCACCACATGCCGTTCGACGAGATCACCCCAAGGAACTGCATGCCCAGTCTGCACACGGCGTGGGCAACCGCGATCTTCATCCATTCCCGCAAGGGCCCACGGATTCTGCGCTACGCAGGCACGTTCTGGCTGATCGCCACGCTCACCGCAACGCTGGGATTCGGCTACCACTACGGCGCGGATCTCATAGCCGGCGTGGTCTTCACGCTCACGATCGAGGCAGCTCTGCGCTCACACGACCGCGGCTGGGATCGTTCCGGCATCCGACTGGTCGCTTACGGCGCAACGGTCTTCGCTGCGCTCTTGGTGTCCTACCGCCATCTACCGTTGGAGATGGCCAAGCATCCCTGGGTGTCCGGACCGCTTCTCATACTGGCGATGACCTCAGTGATCTACGGCTACATACAGACCACCGCCCTGTGGGAGCCGAGCCCCGCCCCAGCCCGGCAACCGGAGCCCCAACCCGAACTGATCTGAATCGCTGCTGCATCAGGTTGTCGGCTGGGCACTGCCCGAGCGAGACCGGGGCGAAGGGGGGCGATGGACTGCTCTGCGTCGGTGAGAAGGGTGCGGCCCCCGGCGCGCATCTCCTTCGGCCGGAAGCGGTCGCGCGCGAGGCACCACATGGACGCCCCCACGCACCAGCGCGCCAGGAACCCGCCGACAGAGACAAAACCCCCGGACCGTTGACCCGGGGGTTTCACATGGAGCGGGTAACGAGAACCGAACTCGCGCTCTCAGCTTGGGAATGCGATGGCGCTTGTGGAGTTGGACAGCTTCTGACCTGGGGGTATGCGCCCTGGCACGGCGCCCGGAAGCGCAGGATCGCACCCCTGTTGGCCGTGGTTGACCGGTCTTACGGGCACGCTATGGGCACGCCGTCTGATCGGAGTCACGACTGCCTCAGCTTTGCGGTGCGCTCCTCCGGGCCCCCAGCTGGGCATCACCTTCGTCGCCCCCGACGGCCGGTTCGGGCCACAGCTCGCCGACCACGCCCGCCATGCTGCCGACGGGCCGGCTGCGCGTCCGTATCGACCAGAGCTACCCGCTCGCCGACGCTGCCAAGGCCCAGGAACTCAGCGAATCCGGCCACCCGCGCGGCAAGCTGCTCCTGCGCCCATAACAGGCGGCCGGGCCGTAGAGTGCGCCAAGGCCCCGAACGTCAACTACGGGTACGGGCCGGTCACCGGCACCCTGGACGAGCAGCACACCGCGGTCTGCGCGGCGCTGCCCACCGCGTACGACGACCGCTTCGACTTCGTGGTGAGCGACACCGCGGGTGGCACCCAGACGGCCGTCCCCGCGCTGTACGACGCGAGCCTGGACAACACCTGCACGCTGTACATCCCGACCGGCTACAAGTGCTCCGTGAAGGAGCCGTACACGACGGACGTCACCCCGAGCATCCTGGTCATCGGGCTGCCGGAAAAGGCCTCGCAGACCGCCTACAAGGCGGAACTCGTCTGTACGTCCTCGCTCTGCGGCACCGAGCAGATCACCGTCGGCACGGTCACCCCGACCAGCGGCGTCAGCGGCACCAAGCCCACGGTGACCGTTACGGGCAGCGCCCTGCACGAGGACGACAAGGTACGGATCAGCCAGTCCGGCAAGACGGTCGAGTCCACCACCACCTCGGTGGCGGCCGACCGGAAGTCCCTGACGGCCGTTCTGGACCTGACCGGACTCGCCCCGGGCGACTGGAGTCTCAGCGTCATCACCCACAACGGCTGGGAACACCCGCGCGGCACCTTCACCGTCACCCCGGCCCCGCTGGAGAACACCGCCGCCCCGACCGTCACCGGCATCGCCCGGGTCGGCTCCAAGCTCACCGCCAAGCCCGGATCCTGGACGCCGACTCCGGACTCGTACACCTACCAGTGGAAGGCCGACGGCAAGGCGATCTCGGGGGCCACCGCCTCCACGTACCTGGTGCCCGCCTCGCTGCGCGGCAAGAAGCTGACCGTGGCCGTCACCGCCCGCAAGAGCGGCCGGCAGAGCACGACGGCCGAGTCCTCCGCACGCGTCATCGCGGCGGCGCCCAGGGACCACGCGGGCGCCGGTTCGGTGCCGGACGGCGTCGGGGATCTGCTGACGCTGAACTCCAGCGGCTCGCTCACCTTCCAGCATGGTTCCGGTACGGGGGCCTTCTCGGGCAAGAGCAGCGGCTCGGGCTGGTCGACATCCGTCAAGGCGGTGCCGTTCGGGGACGTGAACGGCGACCGGTGCAACGACGTGCTGGTGCGGATGGCCGACGGCTCCCTGCGGGCGTACCGGCCGGGCTGCGGGAAGGCGGTCACGCCGTCGACGCCGTACGTGTCGCTGGGCACGGGCTGGAACCAGTACAACGTGCTGACCTCGCCGGGGGACATCACCGGTGACGGGCGGGCGGACCTGATCACCCGTAACTCCTCCACCGGCACGGTGTATCTGCACAAGGGCACCAGCGACGGGAAGCTGGCGGCGCGGGTGAAGTTGTACGACAACTGGAAGGGCTACAAGAAGATCATGGGCGTCGACGACCTGAACGGCGACGGCCACGGCGACCTGCTCGCCCAGGACTCCTCGAACGAGCTGTGGCGCTACAACGGCATGGGGACGGGGAAGTTCACGGCCCGGGTGAAGGTGTTCGACAACTGGGGTGCGGCGTACAACGTCGTCGTCGGCGTCGGGGACATCACCCGTGACGGGAAGGCGGACCTCGTGTCCCGGGACACCTCCGGCAACCTGTGGCGCAACAGCGGCAACGGCAGGGGCTCGTTCTCCGGCCGGGTGAAGATCGCCACCGGATGGCAGGGCTACAAGGCACTCTTCTGATCTGACGTCGTGAGAGTACGAGGGAGGCCCCGACCGCGACAGGTCGGGCCTCCCTCGTACTCGGAGACGGAGACGGAGACGGAAGACCAGCAGCGACGCCTCCTGGTCGTTGCGGGGACTGGCGCTCTCCCGGTGGTGCGCCACCTGCCCCACCAGTCTGGACAACAAGCGACCCCCAGGTGACTGACCTGGGGTTTCATTCTGGAGCGGGTGACGAGAATCGAACTCGCGCTCTCAGCTTGGGAAGCGACGGCGCTTGGGCGGTTTCTATGGCGCTGACCTGCGCGGATGCCCCCCCTCGGGGCGGCCGTGCGGGTCGGATCGCCCGCTGTGGACCGTGGTTGTCCCCCCTTACGGGCACGCTGTGGGCACGGGGAGGCGGTGAGGGCTGCCGGGCCGCCCGTGCGGCTCACCCTGCGTCCAGGGTGCTTGATGCCCGTGTTGGTCCTCGATGTGCCGTTGCGGCCGCACATGGCTGTTGTGACGTCGGCGCCGGTCAGGACTGCGTGCGCTGCTGCTGTTCGGCCTGCGTGTCCGGGCGGCCGGCGGCTGGGGTGCGGTCATGTCGAGCAGGAGCATGGCGTGCTCGGGAGCGCCGTCGCGAGTGCACGGGTCGATCCCGGGAGCCTGATGAGTGCTGTCCCCGCCGAACTCAACAGCCGCCCACGCGAGAACGCTCGGCTGGGAAACCCCAGCCGAGCGCCTGTCTGAGCTGCTCGCGGCTTGACCGACTCACCACGTGCTGCAACGACCCCTTGAGTACATCAGCCGCGTCAGCCGGTACGGCCCCTTGCGTCGGATGCAGCCTGCAGGGTCCGAGCCGAGCCTGTGACGCAAAGTGGAAGGGCCTCAGTCCGAGGTGATGTTGACCGTGACCGAGCCATAGGCGTAGGCGTGCCGCGCGTCGCCGTAGTACTGAACGGTGTACTGGACATCGCCCTTGGCCTTCGGCTGGTCGGTGTAGTTGAACGTGCCGTCCGCGGCGACGGTCGCGGAGCCGATCAGCGTGCCCTCACCCGCCATGGGGTCGTCGATCCGCCAGATGTCGACGGTGCTTCCAGCGCCGAAGCCCACGGGCGCTTCGAGCTTTCCGGTGAGGGTGAGGTTCTGGTTCCGGGGTGACGAGGCGGGTGCTTGCACGGTGACGGTGGTGGCGACCTGCGGGTGATTCAGGACCTGCAGTGTCAGGGACGAAGAGCCGCTGGTCTCGGTGACTGCGAAGATCCGGCTGCCGTCCGGAGCCCAGGCCAGACCGCCGGACGCGAGGGTGGTGTCGGCGTAATCGGAGGGCTCCGGGAAATCCCAGGCCGTGTAGGCCGTGGGGTTGCCCTGCGCGAACAGGTGCACGTCGGGCCAGGATGGCCCGTAGACGCCCGCCGCTATCGTGCCGTCGGGGGCGATGGCCACCGCGGTGGGGGACCAACTGGTGGTGTAGATGCCGTCGTCCGCCAGGTCGGCTGTGCGCAACACCTGGTGGTAATGGGCCGCGGCGCAGGCGACGACGACCTGCCGGCCGTCCGGTGTCAGGGCGACGTCCTGCAGGCTCTCGCATCCGTCCGGCCCTGGATCGACGCGCTTCGCCTGGGTGTCGGCCTGACCGGTACTCACGTCGTACACCGCCACGGCGGCTGCGTTGCCGTCGGACTCGGCTGCCACGAGAGTGTTCGGATCCTGCGGCGTGGCGGCCAGGCGGGGCGAGCCGCGGAACGTGTCGAGGCCCTGGCCCCGGGTGACGACCGGCTGCGCGCCGCTCAGGTCCAGAGAGCCGAGAGCGCCCCTCCAGGTGTCGAGGCTGTAGCCGAACCAGATCCTGCCTCCGGCCAGCGCGAGGGAGGTCGGACCGGCATAGGCACCCGCGCCGGTGCCGGTGTCGTACCGGGCGGTCTCCTGCAGGGTGACGGTGTCGATCGCGGCGATCGCGCCGGCGTCGCGGAGCGCCACGTACAGCGTCCTGGAGTCGCTGGACAGCGCGAATCCCCAGGCGCCGTCCGCACCGCTGATCTGCTTTACGACCTGGCCCGTGTAGTCCGTCACCAGAACGCTGTCACCGAACGGGTCACTGAGAAAGACCTGCTGATGAGCTGCGTCGACGGCTATGTCCCGATACGAGCTGATCGGCAGTGAGCTACTGGTGTCCGCGGCGGCCGCGGTCGTTCCGAGGCCGAGGAACGAGAGGCTCAGAGCAGCGGAAAGTGCCGCTCTTTCTGCGAACTGTCTTATGCGCACGTGGTGGGTCGCTTCCTTCAGTAGGACGTCGTCTGGAGGTGAGCTCCGCGGAAGGCACGACGAGCACAGCGGTCAGGTGCTGTGCTCGTCACTGCCACTGTCGTGATCGACAGGCGGCACTTATCCAGCGCAAGCGCCCTCCCAGACGTCACACGGTGGATCACGCGGCGCGGCACACAGCCGGGAGGCCGCCAAGCGCCGAGGGACCGAGGTCCGCGACGGTCTCGAGGGCGGCAGCATCCATGAGGCCGGCGAACCGGCAACGCGCCGAATGATCACCGGCTGACGATCACGCCCACAACCGGCACGAGAACCCCAGCCCCGGCTCACCGCAGCACCGGGGCCGGCGATGGCCCCCTGTCCGCGGCGGAACCGCAGGCAGACGGCCGGAAGCGGGCCGAGACCGAGTGGACCGGAATCGCGATTCTCGCGTGGGCGGCTGTTGAGTTCGGCGGAAGGCGGCAAACGAGCACGGCTTCGCCGACCTCAAGAAGTGGCGCGGTCCTCACCAAGGGCAAGACCCTCACCGTCACCGGCAAGCTCACCCGGGCCGACTGGGACACGCTCGATTACCGGGGTTACACCAACCAGCCGGTCAAGCTCCAGTTCCGCAAGGCCGGCACTACGACCTACACGCCCATCAAGACTGTGTACACCTCCAGCACCGGCAACCTGACGACCACAGTCCCCGCGTCCGAAGACGGCTACTGGCGCTGGGACTTCGCAGGCACCTCCACCACCCCGGCCGTCAAGGCGACCGGCGACTTCGTGGACGTGCAATAACCCGAACGTCGCTCTCGACGGTTCACGCTCGCACGGCGATCACATAAAAGTGCCCTCGCTCTTCCGCAGGGGAGCGAGGGCAGCAGGAGCCACCGAAACGCTAATGGTGCGCCAGGGGAACGCACCCCTCCCACCGGCCTGGGCAGCAACGAACCCCCAGGTCTGTGACCTGGGGGTTTTGCATGAAGCGGGTGACGAGAATCGAACTCGCGCTCTCAGCTTGGGAAGCGACGGCGCTTGAATGGGCCTTACGGTTCTGACCTGCGCGGATGATTGCCCGCTGGGGTGGTTGTGCCGGTCGGATCGCACCGCTGTCGACCGTTGTTGTCCACTCTTACGGGCACGCTGTGGGCACAACTTCAGACACCGGCCGACAGTGCCCTGGCACGATGGGCTTTGAGCCTGGCTCGGCTGATGGGGATGTCCGGCTCGGGGCGCCTTCGCGCGAGCACACGCCTGCCAATTAGCGTGCTCCGGCTATTGGATCGACGCTCGTGCTTCCTCGGAACAGCAAACGCGGCCCGGCTCATTTCCCGGCGTCCGGGCCGTACCACTGGAGCGCCTGGCCGGTGACCGCGGCGATGCACTCGAAGTCCCGGTCCCGGTGCAGAAGAGTCAGCCCCTGCAGCTCGGCCGTGGCGGCCACCACGAGGTCGACGGCTCCAGCACTGCGGTGCTGTCCGCGCTGTGTGAGGATCTCCTGGACCTGCCGGGCGCGGTCGTTGACCGGCACCCATCCGAAGAGCAGGCGCATGTCGTCGATGCCCTGTGCCCGGTCCGCAGCGGAACGTGCGCTGTAGAAGAACTCCAGCTCGGTGATCGGGCAGGTGGCGATGAGCCCGGCGGCCACCGCCTGGTCCCATCCGTACTGCTCGGCGTCGCCGCGCAGGAGGCGGGCGAGCGCGCTGGTGTGGATCAGGAACTGCGCGGCGTTCACCGGCGGCAGTTCCCCTTTTCCTCGAAGAGATCCAGGTCGAAGGCGCCTTCTTCCACAGCCGCGCGCAGGCGGGTGAGCGCCAGAACGCGCCGCCGGTTTTCGAGCACCTCGCGCAGGGGGGTGTCGACCGCTTCATTCTTGGTGCTGGTGCTGGTGCTGGTGCTGGTGCTGGTGCTGGTGCCGAGGGCCTTGGTCACGTCAGCGACCAGCTGATCGTCAAGGTCGATCACCTTATCCATGCGCTCCGGGTTCTCGGTTGCGACATGGAGGTCCTGGCTGAGCCGGTTGACCAGCCCAGACTGACGCAGGCTCTCCCCAGCTAGCCCCTTAACAAGCAATGTTTCTCGCCTCCTGACGATTGGGTGGCTGAAGGGAGCACTGGAAGGGAAAAATAGCTGTTGAACGCCTGGAAGGCCGCTGAGAATCGGACCCGCGATCAGCGTGCCCCGTCCGCCTGCCGATCTGCGCACCGTCGGTGCGCTGTTTGACGCTCCTGCTGTGACCTCTCTACCGTTCCCTCATCGAGAGCAACTAGGACGGTGTACGGGGGCTTCATGGACGGTACGGGTCTCAGCGACGATCGCTTGCTGTCGAGGGCCGAACTGGCGGAACTGGCCGGGGTGATGCGTCCGGCGGTCACCAATTGGCAGCGGCGGTACGAGGATTATCCGGAGCCGATCAGGACGGGGGAAGCAGAACTCTTCAGTCTACGGGCGGTCCTCGGCTGGCTTGACTCCCGTCAGATCCCGTCGCGTGCGCGTGCGTCTGACGAGCCGCCTGGATTCACCTATGCCGACCGTATGCGGCGGAACCTCGTTGCATCGGACGATGCCCGGCAGAGAGCAGCCGCGCTGAGGGGTGAGGCAGGCGGCAGCGGTCCGTTGAGCGACGAAGAACAGCGTTCGCGGCAACTTGCGCAACTGCTGGGACCGATGGCAGACGCCGTGCGCGGCGGCGGATCGATGACGGACTACCTGGCCTTGCTCCTCTCCCTGGTTTTTCTGCAGGTGAGCGGAAGCCCCCGCTCGGCGTCGCTCCCGCGTACGGTGCGGGCTCGATCCAGGGCTGACACGGCGGCGTTGTTGCAGGAGATCGGGGAGGCAGCCGACGAGGCACTGCGCCTGCGCGGTGTGCCGCCGGGCATGCGGTCAGCCATCGTCAAGTTGGAGCCTCGGGAGTACGGGGACGTCGTCGAGGTGATCCGCCTGACCGACGGCTTGGGGATCGACGAGTTCCGACAACTGGTGGATCAATTCGGCTCCCGAGCCGGGCTTCCCAGCGGAGAGTTCTTCACCCCACGTGCCGTCGTGCGGCTGATGCGGGACGCTGCCATAGGGGACGAGGACTCCGCGCAACGCGTCTACGACCCGTATGTGCGCGCAGGCGAGATGCTTGACGCAGCCGCTGAACGTCTCAGTAGCGTTGCGCCTCTGACTCTGCGTGGTGAGAGCCCGCAGCGCGGCACACTTCGGCTCGCTGGAATGAACCTCGCGCTGCACGGAGTCCCGGTCGAACTGGAGGCCGGCACTACGGCCCCATGGAACGAACGTATCTGGCCGAAGAGCCACCAGGCCGACCTGATTCTGACCAATCCGCCTTTCAACGCTCGCGGGGCCGTGCCGAAGCCGCGCGAGGGCATCGACTGGCCGTACGGACCGCCTCCCCCCGGTAGTCCTGCGTTCGCTTGGCTCCAGCATGTCCTGGTGTCTCTCAAGGACGAGGGCCGTGCAGTCGTGGTGATGCCGGTCAGCGCAGGCGCCTCCGCAGACGTCCGGGAGCGGGAGATTCGAGGCGGGCTGGTGGAGGACGGGGCTGTCGAATGCATTGTCGCGCTGCCGCCTCAGCTCTTCTCGGGGGCTCAGGCGTCCGTTTGCTTGTGGTTCCTGCGGCGTTCCGCGGCGGTGTGCGAGGAGATCCTCTTCGTGGACGCCCGGGACCTGGGTGACAAGGCGGCTCGCGGACCCCGAGTCCTGTCCGACGAACACGTCCGGGCCGTCACGAAAACCGTCCAGGCGTGGCGGCGAGGGAGCGGCTTCCGTCTCGGTCGGCAGAACGCGGGCCATCTTGCGGTCGCCGCTCCGCTGGAGGCGGTGCGGGCTGCCGGTTACTCGCTCAGCCCCGCCGACTATGTGGACAGATGGATGTCCACGGCGTCACCGACTGATGCGGCAACTGAGGCAGCAGCCACCAAGCGGGCGCTCGATGCGGCGAGGCGTCGGACGAATGCCGTGGACAGCGCGGTCGACGCGCTCTCGTACGGCCCGTTGCCGTCAACCGTCGCGCTCTCGTACGACGGGCTACCTCGTGACTGGCGCCGGGTTCCGCTGGGAGACCTGGTCGACATCATGGCGGGTCCGTCCTACTCACGCCTGCCGGCCGAGGTGCGCTCCGCGGCAGGTGATCTACCTGTCGTGATGCCCAAGCACCTGCGTGAGGGACGTATCGACGATCGCGACATGGAGAGAGTAAGTGTGGATGTCGCCCGCGCACTGGCAAGGTTCCGTCTCAGCCCCGGAGACATCCTGTGCGTGCGTTCCGGCGCCCAGATGCCTCCTGCCTTGGTCGAGAAGGCGCAGGACGGCTGGCTGTTCAGCACCAATCTGCTACGGCTGCGAGCCCTGGAATCGGGTGGGGAGCCACTTGTCCTCCCCGGCTACCTGCTTGCCTACTTGTCTCTGCCGGAGACAGCGCACTGGCTCAAGGAGTACGCCCGCGGCACCGCCGTCCCTTCTCTCAGCGCCGCCACGCTGGCACTTCTGCCCGTACCGCTGCCGCCCCTTGCCCATCAGCGGCGAATCAGCGCCGCGCTGGATGCCGTAGACGTACAGATCACCGTGCATCGCGAACTCATTCAGGCCGCGACGCATCACCGCAGCACACTCGCCGCCCATCTGCTGACCGGCGTCCTGGTCCCGGAATGACAGGCTCCTCTGCTTTCAGTCCCTTCGAGAAGGAAGACTTCTGTGAACGCTCCGTCGTCCGAGCCGCGATCCGGAACGCGGTACCTGTGGCTACTCGTGGCAGCGTTGTTCTCGCTTGTAGTGGCTCTTGTCGCTGGGATCCTGAAGGCAAGCACCGGAGCCGGATTCGCCGAGGCAGTCCTTTACGGCGGCACTGCTTTTGCCACGTCGATGGGCCTCTGCTTGCTTGTCCTGTCCGCAGTCGGCCAACTCTGAACGCCTGACGTGCCCCGCGCTACACCCTGCCCCCTCTGCCTTCGTAACATCGGGTACGTGGGCCGCGCATCAGCCGTCAAACATGATGGGCGCAGGGTGCGAGTTCATTGGTCGGTCCCGACCGCGATGGCGCTAGGCGGGCCGCAAGGCTCTGACCAGCGCAGATGTCTTGGTGGGGCGACGGGGTCTTGGAAGGATTCCGCGTTCAGGTGTTTCGAACCCAGGACGGCTGTGGTCGCGGGTGCGTATGTGCGCCGACCTTCGGCTGTCATTGGACGTCGACTCCGTAGGCGCGGGCGAGGCCGTCGAGGCCGTCCGCCCATCCCTGGCCGAGGGCCCGTAGCTTCCACGCGGTCGGCTCGGCTGATCCTCGTCAACGGGAGATGGGGAAGCGCGCCGGATACATCAATCCGGTACATGGACTACTCTTGGTACATGTCCATGAAGCGCACCAACGTCTACGCCGACCCGGAGGACCTGGCGATCATCAAGGAGGCCGCCAAGCGCCGGGGGATAAGCGAGGCCGAGATCATCCGCCAGGGCATTCACCTCGCGGCCATGGCGAACAGGGTCTGGGACGAGCCGCTGTTCTCGCGCACGTTCGAGGGGCCGGGGCGCACGCCGTCCAAGTCGGAGGTCCGTGACACCGTTGCCGAAGCCGTCCAGCGTGAGACCGGCTCGGGTTCCGGAACCGCCGCGTGATCATTGTTATCGCCGACACCTCCGGCCTCCTGGCGGCCCTGGACGAGACTCACCAGGACCACGTGGCGGCCAACGAGGCGATCATGGCGGCTGGCCTGTTGGTTATGTCCCCGCTCCTGCTGGCCGAACTGGATCACGTCGCCACGCGTGAGCTGGGCAGGGAGGCCGCCCTCAGCGCGGTCGACGACCTGCGGCGCTGGATCGGCCGGGGGCGTGTGGTTCTGCCGGGTATCACGGAGGACCACCTTGGCGCTGCGCAGTCCCTCCGCGTCCGTTACCGCGCGTTGAATCTCGACCTCGCCGACGCGGTGAACGTGGCACTCGCCGCCGACTACGACACGGACGCGATGCTCACCCTCGACCGACGAGACTTCCGGGCCGTACGCCCGCTGGGCCGCCACAAGGCGTTCCGGGTGCTTCCCGACGACCTACCGCTCTGAGGCAGGATCCAGCGACTACGTGAAAGTGCAGGTCAGCGCCGCGCTGCGACGTGATTGGCTGCCAACGCAAGGCACCCGTGCCCTCTGCGTGCCCCGTCTCGCGGTGCAGGGGCACCTGCATAACGCAGCAATGGATCACCAATATGCAAGCCCCAGGCCACTGACCTGGGGCTTCAAGAAGAGCGGGTGACGAGAATCGAACTCGCGCTCTCAGCTTGGGAAGCGACGGCGCTCGTGTGGTCGTATGGCTGTTGACCTGGGCAGATTAGTTTTGTCGCGGTGGGCTGAGGGTCTGGAAGCACCGTTGATGACCGTCGTTGTCCGCTCGTAAGGGCACGCCGTGGCACGGTCGCGGGCCCTGGCCGAGCAGTGTGTCCCAGACGGCGTTGTCTCCCATGGATCCTGAGTCCGAGCGGCTTCCGTGCCGAGGCGGTTCGCGGCTGCACAGCCATGTCGTTCACTGCGTGTGGAACCGGACCGACATGTGGCCGTGCGGTAGCCACGGATGCCTTGTCCCGGTCACCACGGCACTGATCAGTCCCGTGGGTGTTACGGCGCAGTGCCCGGGCCGCCGCCGACGCCCGTCCTGCCGCTGCTGCCGGTGCGCCTACGACAGCGGCCGTGGGGGAGGGGACGGAAGGCGGGTCGGGATGGGCTGTGGTGACGGTGTGGCAGGCTCCTGGGTGACGGGCGTGGCTGCGGTGGTCGGGGTGGAGATGGCGGCCGGTGGGGCGAGCGGGGCAGAGGGGTCGGGCAGGGTGCGGCCGTGGTGGACCACAGCAGGCTGCGGCAGCGATCATGGCGGTGGTCGCGCCGCCCGCGGTCGCGGCGCGCAGTCCGCGGTGCCGGGCCGTGCGGCGGCGGATCCCCTCGAAAGCGCCGGGCGGCGGCGCCGGCATCGCGGGGCCCTGGCGCAGCAGCGCGGCAGTTCCTCGTCTCCGTCCTCGTCCCAGGACTCAACGGGTGTGATCAAGTCATCCTCCGAGGCGGGCGCGCAGGTACTCGCGGGCGGCGTGCAGATCGGCCTTGACGATGCCTTCTCTTCGCTCCGTCAGCTGGGCGATCTACCGGACCGGCAGGTCGGCGTAGTAGTACAGCAGGACGACGGTCCCCAGCCGTTCGGGCAGCGACTGCACCAGCAGCCGTATCAGGACCGAGGTCTCCGCGCCCTCCTGCGGGCGGCCGGTCGGCGCGACCTCGGTGCCGGCGCGCCGCACGGCCCGGCGTTCGCGCTTCAGCCTGCGCCAGTGGTCGCGCACCGGGTTGGCCGCGGTGACGTAGAGGAAGCCGCGGGGCTCCTCGACGGTGGTCCAGCGCGTCCACAGGCGGGTGAACGCCTCGGGTGCGATCTCGTGGGCGGTGCCGTCGTCGTCCACCAGACGGCGGCACCAGCCGGTGAGACGGGGGTGAGGTCGGCTGAAAATTTCAGCGGGACTCGGCACCTTTCAGCGAGAACTGTCACCGCTGCTGAGCCCTGGCGCTTCAGCCGGCGCCGTGAACGCTTGCGTCTTTCGGGGAGGCAGCACAGACGCACATCTTGCCTCTGGCTGCTGGGTGGTTGCGGGAGATGGGACTGAGGTCCCTGCGGCCAGACACTCTGCGCCGCAGTGGCCTCGCTCCTGAGACCGTAGGGATCGCCGGGCACGATGAACGGGAGCAAGACTTAATCGTCCTGGATACCTGCATCCTTCGGGGTGCGGGCTGGACAGGAGCGCGCTGCGTACGGCGTGAAGGGGCGGGTGGTGAGGCCAGGGCCAAGCAGAGTGTGGAGCTGGTCGGGCAGGTCGATGAGGAGACCGGTCCGCAGGAAGGCGGCCTGCGCACCGCGCAGACCGCGCGGTGCGTGGGCGACATCGGCCGGCGATCACCCGTAGAGCGAGCGGGCTCCCGGGCTGTTGCCCTTGAAGCGCTGGCCCATGGCGATCTCATCGCCCACTACCGACCAGACGGTCTCGTCGTCCTGGAAGGGGAGCGGGTCGATGCTGCTCGTCTCCTCACGGATGCGATCGACCTCGCCGTCCAGGCGCTCGAAGTCGGCTTCCTCGTCGCCGTCGTCGCCGCTGAAGGTGAACTCTTCGAGCAGGCGCTGGAACCGGAGGGTGACCTGGACGAGGGAGGAGACGTCCGTGTGGAGTTCCTGCACGGTCTCCTCGTCGGGGTCGAAGGCGTGCACCTTGCCGGATACGGGGTCGAGGGCGAGGTGCGCGTTGAGCAGCCAGCCGATGACGGGCCAGTCACCCGCGCCCTCCGCGGCGTCCTCGAAGTCCTCGATGTAGACGACGTCCTGGACGAGGGGCAGCAGGCCGTCGTCCTCGTCGGGCTGACGCAGCAGGAGCGTCCCGGTGGGGACGCCGACGGTCTGGAGGAGGCGGGCGCCCTCGGTGTCCGCGGCGGCGGGCGGGAAGGCGGTGGCGGGGATGGTCGCGAGCCGGTCCTCGCCGAAGATGTCGACGAGTTCGCTGCGGGTGACGTCGAAAAGCACTGCCGGAACTCCGAACTCGGCGGCGGCACGGGCGCCGTGGGACTTTCAGTGGACGGAAGCGGTCACAACAACAACGTTGCGGATCGAGGCGCTCCCGGCGACTCCGATTCCGCCCCGCCCGCTCCCTCGCCCTCTTACGGAATGAACTTGTTGTCCGAGGGCGAGAGGTTCATCACTGTATCAGTGCGTCCGCCGGCGACGCCGTGCTGGTCCCACTGTTCGTGTAGCCACTTGACGTAGGCGCGGTGCTCCCGGTCCTTCTTGTACTTGCTGAGTTCTTCGCCGTCCGGCCCCTTTTCGGACTGGTCGTATTTCGCGCTGTGGGTGACCTCGAGATTGTCAGGGAATTCCCTCGCAAGATACTTGTCGCACTTGGGATTCTTCTGGCAGGGCTCACGTTCCGTATAGAGCTCGCTGACGTTGCCCTCGTGCCCGTTCTTGATCAGCGGGTGTCCGATGGAACGTTCGGAGTGTGCCTCGCCGCTGGCGCCGACCAGGATGAAACGATTCCCCTTGCCGTCGTCGTACAGCGCTGAGGCGTAGTTGCCGCCGGGGATGTAGGAATCGGGGCGTTCGGTGCGGTTGGCGTAGCGGCCGAGCTGGGCGGCGCGGGCCAGATCGGTGGAGCCGGGCGCGACCTTCGTGGAGTTGACCGTGTCGCCCTTGCCGGGCTTGCTCTTGCGCTGCTTCTCCCCCTTGTTGTTCCACGGGTACCAGGCCTTGTCGCCGAGTACGTCGTTCACTCCGGAGGAGTCGTTGGAACGGACGGGACTGGTGGTCCCGTCGTGGTGCAACTGGCGTATCGAACCGTCGTCACTGAGAAGGTACATGGGCGTGTCGCCGTCACTCTTGACCTTCTTGACCTCGACCTTTTCGGCCTCGCCGCCGACGTCGTGGTCCTTGCGCTTCTGGTGCCGGGAGGCGGCCTTGACACGGTCCGGGATGGTGTCGGTGACGTGGTCGGTCACCTTCTTGGCGGCCTTCTCCATGCTGTCGATGGCTTCCTCGAGGATGCCGTCGAAGGCCTGGGTGAAAGTGTCTTTACCCTTGGTCTTGCCGAAGGTTTTCTTCGACTTGCCGAGATGGATTCCGGACTGGCCGCCCAAGTCGCTGCCGTGGCCTGAGACCTTGTCGGCGCCGTCCTCGAACTCGAAGTGGTCGATGACCGTCTTCTTGCCCTCGCCGCCGGAGCCGCCGCTGTCGCCCGCGGAGGCCAGCTTCATGCCGCCCGGTCTCTCACCGGGGTTGAAGGCTCCCTCGGCGAGGTCGAGGGCCATGTCCGAGATGAGTTCCCGGAGTTTGCCGGTGACGGGCTCGGTGACTTTCGCGATGAGCTCGTCGACTATCTGTTCGACCGCCTCGTCGATGAGCCGCTTCACGATGGTGCGCATCAGGGCGATTTCACCGGCGGCGACCGCGGCGGAAATACCCAACGTGACGGGAGCGGCGGCGAGTTCGGCGACGACGGTGGCGGCGAGTACACCGAGTTCGACGCCCGCCTTGACCTTCATGCCGCGGATGATCTGGCCGACACCGTCGCAGGCGTCCGCGAACAGCCGTGCCACCTCGGGGATCTTCTCCAGGTGACCGGCCTTCACGTGCGACCAGTGCTTCTTCATGGACTCCACGGCCCAGCCCTCGGAGGAGTCGAGGATGCGGGTCACGGCCTTGTCCGCGTTGCCGCCGTGACCCTCGAACTGCTTGGCGAAGTCCCGCATGGACGTCGCCATCTCGAAGTAGTCGTCCTCGTCGACGTTGGGCCAGTTGACCCCGATGAGGTCGAGTGCCTCGTCGATGATGCTCGGCAGTACCAGCCCCATGGCCGCGCGCTCCGTCCCCCCGTCAACTACTGCATCTCCTGCCCCACAGCTAACGGGGCAGCTTGTCAGGTGCACAAGGGAAAACCGGGCCGCGTCACGGTTCTGTGACAAGAGTCCCATCTGACGGTGATTGCACCGGAGTTGACCCGGCGCGCACGGGCACACCGAATGCAACGCAATGCAACTGGCAGGCGCGCAGCCAGTGGAGTGTCCGGCACGTACTTACCCCCGTGGCCGGCGCCATGGGGGTGTCCGCCGTTCACCGTGTGGCAGTCGTCACCGCCCCCGCATCCGCACGAGTGCCTCGTCCGTCCCCACCACCAGGTCCCCTTCCGCCGTGAAGGCAAGGGCGTGGGCCTGGCTGCCGGGGTGGAAGGTGCGCAGTCGGTCGTCGTCCAGGGCTCGGTGTTCGACGAGGCCGTCGGCCCAGGCGATCGCGAGGACGAGCCCGGCGTCAGCCGTCGCCACCGCCACCGCGTTGACGGCGCAGTTGCGGGCGGCCACCGGCTCGGGCATGGGGTCGGTGTGGGGGGCCCATGCGCGTACGGTGCCGTCGGCGCCGCCCGTGTACAGCAGGAGGACGGTGTCACCCTCAGCGGAGACGGGCAGCGCGGTCCCGGCGACCGCGGTGACGCGCCCCCGGTGCAGAGTGGCGGTACGCGGCTCGGCGCCGACGTTCACCACGTGCACTGTTCCGGAGGCATCACCGAGGACAACCCGGTCCCCGGCGCCGGTCAGCGCGGTGACCGTCTCCTGCTGACGTTGCATGTACTCCTGTACGGCCTTGAGGAGTTGCTCCTGCACGGAGAGGCCGTCGTCGAGGAGGGCGGTGAGCCCCTTGGGCTTTGCGGACTCGGCGGCGCGCTGGGTGTGCAGGAGGCCGTGCTCGTCGAGGACGCTGACGGTGCCGTCGCCGTGCTCGGCAGTGGCGCGGACGCCGGGCGCGGAGTGCGGGAGGCGTCCGGCGGAGCGGGCACTCTCCGCGTCGAGGACGCGCACGGTGCCCTGGTGGTCGGCGACGACGAGCTGCCCGGCCAGAGGGCCGGTACCGGCCGCCAGGGAGCGGACCGGGCCGGGCCACGGTGGGGTGACGTCGCCGCGCACCCGGTGCCAGACGACGGTCCAGGAGGCGTCTCGAGCAAGGGAGGTGAGGGTGGCGGGCAGGCGCGGATCACCGGCGTCACCGAGGGCGGCGAGGAGGACCAGGGCGCGTTCGGCGACCGGCTGCTCGCGGGTCAGGGAGGCGCCGGCCCGCAGCCAGGCGGCGCGCAGTCCGCCGTGGCTCTCCTCGGAGCGTTCGTACGCAGTGGTCACGCTCCATGGGTCGGCGGCGCAGACCGAGGCGGGATCGTCCAGGTCGAACGGTTCCTCCGGCTCCGGGTCCTGCCCCGTCGCCCCGGCCGGGCCGACGGGGTGGGCTGCGTCCCAGGACGCGCGGCGGGTCTCGTCGGTCCACCGGGGCTCATCCAGGTCCATGCGGGCGCAGGGTCCGGCGGTGAGCGCCTGCGCCCATTCCGTACCGGAGCGGACCTCGACAAGTACCCGGACGTGCTCCAACGAGGCGAGACCCAGCGCGAGTTCGACGAGGGAGCCGGGCCGCTCGGCAGAGTGCAGTTCGGGCAGCGCGATGACGGTGCGGCGCCGGTCGGCGGCAAGCGCGGCCAGCAGGTCGCCCGGGGAGCGGGCGGCGATCGACAACTGTTCGCCGAGCATCCAGGCGGCCGTGGTCGCGGTCTGGCCGGGCAGCGGTACGAAGCCGTGGACGCGGCGTTCGCTGACGGTGCCGGGCCGGGTGCCGTGGCCGATCAACCAGGCGAGGAGCCGCGACTTGCCGCTGCCCTCGGCGCCGGTGACCACGGCGAGGCCCGGGGCGCGGGGGTCGCCGAGCCAGGAGAGCAGGGCGGCCGCGGCGGGCTCCCGCCCGGAAGCGGGCCGGGACCAGCGCGGGGCGGAACCGGCGGTCATGAACCCACCCCCGTTCCTGCGGCGCCCGGGCGGCGAGTCACTGCCGGGCCTGCTGCGCGGCGTGGGTGATGAGCTCCTTGATGCCTTCCTCGCGGGACTCAGCGGTGCTGCCGTAGTCGAAGCTGTGCGTGAACTCGGCATGCGGGAGGACGGCCTGGAGCCAGGCGGCGCAGTAGTGGCCCGGCATCATGCACGGTTCGAGTTCGCAGTAGACGCGGCGGACCTGCTCGGGCTCCACTCCGGAGGAGGAGAGCCGCTGCCACAGCTGCTCCTCGGGGTGCAGGCGGCCGGGACCGGCCTGGGCGGTGACGATCTGCTTCGCGCCGTCCTGGCCCACGTACTCGAAGGCCGACGAGAAGGGGAAGTTGAGGGTGTGGCGGACGTCGTCGAGCACCCGCGACCACCAGTTCTCCCGGTCGGCGACGGCCTCCGGGTCGATCTGTCGGATCTCCCGGACCAGCGCGGCGAACGCCTCGGCGGCGGACTGGAGTCCGTCGGAGGCGGCGATCACCGGGAGGGCGCGGTCCAGGGCGGCGGCGCAGTGGGTGAAGGCGGCAACGTCCGAGTTGACGAAGAGGGCGGCTTCGCCGCGACCGAGGAAGAGGGCCTGTACGGAGCCGTCGGTGCGGACACACAGGTGCGCCAGCCGGTCGGTGCCGATGCGCACCCACTCCGCCCAGTCCCCCTGCAGGGCGACGCCGCGGTGGCCGGCGTACATCCCGAGGGTGGGCCCATCGGTGTCGTCCGCCGCGATGAAGTACGGGCCGACGTGCAGCGGCACACCGACCTGCGCGAGGTGGGTGCGGGCCGAGGCCGGCACGGTTCCGTACGAGGCAGGCACGGTGATGCGGCGCAGCCCCTGGGGGCCGAACTGTGCGACGGCGGGGTCCGAGGGGAACTCGGGCATCACAGACCTCTCATGGTGGCGGACTTACCGGTTCCACCCTATGCGCGGGCCGGGCGGGGCCGGGGGCTGTGACGAATCCGAGACGAGGCCGGGAGGGGGGCGCCCCGTCGTGCCGCCCCCGCAGCAGACCGCTGAGGCAATACATGCTGCTGCACCGACCGTGGTAAGAAGTCCGAGCTCCATGTCGACGCCCGACACCCTCCCCGGAGTTGCGATCGCCATCTCCGATCGCCATCTCCCTGGTGGCGCCGCTGGCCGTGACGGGCCTGTTGATCACCGTGCACCGCTACCACGACGTCGGCGAGTGGGCCATGCTGTTCGCCACCAACGTCGCTGCGATCGTCGCCACCGGCACCGTGGTCTTCCTGTGCTACGGGGTCCGGGCCGCGGCCGCGGAGGCGGCCTGTCCGTGGGCCGCTTCCACGGCCGGACCCTGGCCGCGGTGACGCGCGTGCTCCTGCTCGCCGCCGTGCCCCTCACCGCCGGCACGGTCAGCGTCGCCCGTGACCGGGTGCCGGCCGCCGACGCCCGGCCGGTCGCCGAGCACGGCCGCTGCTAGACGGTGATCTCCTCGCCCTGCGTACCCATCGAAGCCTCGCCCCGCGTCAATCGACACCACCACCGTGGCCTGCGCCGAGGTCTACCGCCGCGACACCTTCCACACGAGCGCGCACCACAAGCAGAGGCCCACCGGTAGCCGGCCGCGTCCTTGTGGTGCGGATGTGGTGCGCAGGCCGCTCGCCGGTCTAGACAACGAAGAACCCCCAGGTTTCTGACTTGGGGGTTCTCTTCAGAGCGGGTGACGAGAATCGAACTCGCGCTCTCAGCTTGGGAAGCGACGGCGCTTGCGAGGGTGCATGGTGTCTGACCTGCGCCTCCGCGGTTTGAAGCCCCATGCCTTCAGCCCGGATCGCACCGTGGTTGACCGTGGTTCTCCGTTCTTACGGGCACGCCAAGGGCACGACATCCGACAGACGTGTTTCCGGGCCGCGGGGAACCGTTCCTCTCCGCTCGCGCGCCGACAACGCACGAGCCGGCCGCGTGTGCCTTCGCTCATGCGCATCTGGAGAATCGTCCAGTAGAAGCTGTCGGCGGGTGTGGTCAGGCGAGCGCCGATGACCGGGCCTTGCCGACGTGCGTAGGCAGGACAAGGCCCCCTTGACGGTCATGTCGCCGCAGACCCGTGGTCTGGACGCGTCCATGTCGTCGACCCCGGTCAAGGGGGCGGGATCCGCCTGATGCTCCGGCCACAGCGCCCTGACCTCCGGCGATGGGCGCGTGTGCCGCTGCCGTCGTCGTCGGCGGTTCAGCCGGAGTCACCGGTCCTCCCGCCGACGGCCGTCCGCAGTGGTCGGGCCGGACGGGAGGGTCTGATCCGTGCCGGTGTCGATCAGGATCTGCTGGGCCTGCTTGGGGTTGTCGGTACGGACCGCTTCGGTCATCGCGGCTCGCGCCGCCTCGGGGGGCGTGTCCGGTGGGACTACGAGCAGGGAGAAGTAGTCCTGGTCCCCTCGGGTCACGAGCGCGGTGTCGTCGCCCACGGAGAAGACGTCGATGTGCACCACACGATCGTCGATGGTCATCCGCGTCGGCATTTCGTCCCAGGCCGCGGAGTCCAGGCCGATCCGTGTGATCGGCCCGAGGCGCTCGGTCAGTGCGCTGATCAGGCCGGGCAGTTCGGCCGTGAGATTCCTGGAACGGGGCCACCACGCACCGTCGAGGATGCCCCCGCGTTCGTGAGTGGTGGTGAGCCGCAGGAGTGCCGTTCCGGGGCGCATGGATTCGTGCACACCGTTCGCCAGAAATCCTGCCGGAGGCGGGGAATCGGGATCGGGCATCGTGCTCACCTGCCTGTTCGGGACCCTCCTCGCGTCCACGCTACTCCTGCCGTGTCAGGCGCGGTCGCTCAGCGCGGCAGTCATGAGCGGCTCGGCCGCCTCCTCGGTGGTGTCGGGCGGCACCACCAGCAGGTCCCAGCGGCCGTGTCCGGGGGCGAGCAGGACGACGGTGTTCGAGGCGTGCAACGTGGCGGTTCTGTGCAGTCGTACGACCTGGTTGGCGACGAGCATCCGTCCCGGCGCCGCGGACCAGGCCGCTCCGTTCACCGTGACGCGGGTGATGTGACCCCAGGCCCGCGGCAGTGCGCCGAGCAACTGCGGAAGCTCTGCCAGCAGGTCGTAGGAACGTGGCCACCACACCCCGTCGAGGCGACGTGGCAGTGCGCTGCGGGGCGCGAAGCGCAGGCGGAGGAGAGGGAGGGTGGGCGGTGAGGGCGGTGGTGTGGTGATCACGGAGTTCCTTCGACGGGCTTGTGCGGCGGGTGCGTTCGGATCAGGCGCGGCGTACGGCGAGGCGGTCCGACGTGGGCCAGCGCACGTCGTGCACCCAGCCGAGGCGTTCGAGGAGGCGGATGACGGCGGCCGACGGGTCGATCTGGCCCCGGTCGACGCCGTGCCGGGCACTGGTGGGGTCGGCGTGGTGGAGGTTGTGCCAGCTCTCGCCGAAGGAGAGCAGGGCCAACGGCCACAGGTTGGTGGCCCGGTCGTGGCGCCGGGTACGGAAGGGCCGCTTGCCCAGCACATGGCACAGGGAGTTGACGCTCCACGTCACGTGATGGAGCAGGGCGATGCGGACGAGGCCCGCCCATAGCGCGGCGGTCAGCGCGTGCACCCAGGTGCCGCCGATCGCCCAGCCGATCGCGAACGGCAGTGCGAGCGTGAGGACGCACAGGGCCGGGAAGGCGCGGGCGACGGCGCGCATGTCGCGGTCGGCCAGCAGGTCGGGGGCATACCGGTCGGCGGACGTCGGGTCGTTGCGGAACAGCCAGCCGACGTGGGCGTGCAGCAGTCCGCGCAACTGGCCGCGCAGATGGGTGTCGTAGCGGTACGGGGAGTGCGGGTCGCCGGGCCGGTCCGTGAAGGCGTGGTGGCGGCGGTGCGTGGCGACCCAACTGATCACGTCGCCCTGGAAGCTCATCGATCCGGCCATCGCCAGCGCGATGCGCACGGGCCGGGCGGCACGGTAACCACCGTGCGTCAGGCCGCGGTGGAAGCTGACGGTGACGCCGAGGCCCGTGACCGTGTAGAGGAAGAGCGCGAGGACGATGTCGGCGGGACGGATGAGGCTTCCCCACAGCCACCAGCCGGCCGCGCCGAGCGCCAGGAACGGCAGGACGACGATCGCCGCCGTCACCGTCACGTACACGCGCTCGGCGCCGCCGCGGGCGGGCGCCGGGCCGTCGGACGGGAAGGGCGCCGTTCCGTCGTACCCCTGAGGCGGGCGGGCGGGATCCGGCGGGACCGCTGCCGGTGAGGGAACGGTCGCGGAAGAATCGAGCGGCATGACGGGGCTCCTCGGCCTCGGTGAAGGGGATTCCTCCCGCCGGGCCGAGACGAGAGGCCGGGGGAGGCGCGGCCGGGTGCTCGGCTGCTGTTGTGACGTGGATGGGCGGCCGTCAGGTGAGGCCACGCTCTCCTGCGCCGCTGGGGGTGGGGCGGTGTTCCGGCTGCGTGCTGCGTGCCGGTCGCCTGCGGATACGCGGTGCCACGACATCCGCGTCGAGGGCGGGCGGCAAAGGCTGCCATGATGCGGAACCTGTCCGGGCGATGAACCGCCCGGTGTCGTGGTGCGCCGGGAGTGAAAGCCGGTCCGTAACCGGTGTGCGTCGTGCCCTCGGTCCCTTCAGCGTATCTGGCGGGAAGCGAAAAGGGGGGCACGGACCGTAACAGTTGCGGGAGGGGAGAGCGGGGCCGAGGGGCGCCTCGGTGCTCCGCCCTCGTCTTCCCACTGCTCCATCTGCCCCTGCTCGCGTACGGCCTCGTCCTCGGCGTGGAGGCGTCGCTCGGCCGCCAGGAGCTCGCTCGCGGTGAGGTGGAGCGCGGGGTCGGCCGCCGCGGCCATGAGCCGCGCGGCCGTGGCGGTCTCAGTCCGGGGCGGGACGACGAGCAGGTCCCAGCGTCCGACGCCGTACGAGAAGAGTCGGATCATGTGCGGGTCGAAACCGGACGCGAACCACGCGGCCTTCACCGTGTGCCCGATCACGGGCAGGTCGCAGGGCGCCGCTGGCCAGGTGTCGCGGTGGGACGCCATGCGCGACACGCGTCCTCGCGTCGCGTCGAACGCCTCGGTGAGCGCGGGCAGTTCGGTCATCAGGTCGTCGGTACGGGGCCACCAGGCGCCGCATACGGGACCGGGCGGGAAGGTCGGCGGGCGCAGGGCGAGCCGGGCAGGGCGCGGTGAGGTGCGTTCCGGGTGGGCCGGGGCGCGGTCGCCGGCCCTGGGCGGTGGGCCTGTGCCGGTGGGCGGGTTCATGGTCGCGGTTCCTGTCCTCGGGCGGCCGTCGTACGACTGCCGGTGCTGCGGTGGGCCGGGTCAGCCCGGCTCGTCGGTGTGGGCGCGTCGTGCCTGGGTGTGGCTGGTGGTCAGCCAGGGCGACTTGGCGGAGGGTTCTGCGGCGACGTCCCCGGTGTCGACGGTGAGATGGAGCAAGGTGTCGCACCCGTCGGGGCCCGCGGGGTAGCTGCGTGGCTCGTCGCAGCGGAAGTTCCGGCGCAGCAGCTGCGCCACACGTTGGGCGATGTCGGAGCTGGCGGCGATGATGCGGACCTCCGCGAGTCCGCCCACGGGGGGATCACCGTCCGCGGTCTCGTACGCCGGCGGATCTTCGCCTGTGCCGTGTGTGCTGCCGGTGCCGGTGCCGGTGCCGTGGCTGCGGCGGGGCGACGCGTGCATGGATGTGACCTCTGTCCTGTGGGGCATCTCGGCCTCAACGCCCTGCGGCATTCAGCTTGTTGTGCGTGGTCCGGTCCCGGTGGCGGCGCGGTCGGAAGCGTCCCCGGCCGCCGTCGCGATGGTCGCGACGTTCGTGCGCGGCGGACGGGGCGGAGTGCGGTGGGGGCGGCGCGGTGGTGCCGGCAGCGCGGTCGGCGGCGGCTGGGCGGCCGGGAAGGAAACGGCTGTAGGAATGCAAGGCGATCCTTTCGCCGTGTGCGGAGTTGAGCCGGTGGATCACGTACGCTCCGCCGGCGATGAGCACGAGGAACGCGGCGATGGTGAGGACGATGTCCATGGCGGTCACGGCCTGACGGTCGGTCGAACGCGAGAAGCACTCGGGAGAAGCACGCGTCGGCGGCGGGGAACGTATCGAAGGCCGAGGCCATCGTGCTGACCTGTCTCCGGAAACCGCTGCGCTGCGCGGGGCTTCCGGCGAAGTGTCTCGCCGAGGACGAGACCGGCGCGGGAGCCGGTGTGCGACATGCCCTCGGTACGTCCACCGTACTCCCGCGCGCCCCCGTCCGATGGGGAGCGGACGGATCCGCTGTACCCGCCTCGGCGTTCTCGGCCATCGTCGGTCCACAAGGGGGGCGCGGCCCCGGGAGTACGGTTGAAGACACCGAGGGCATGTCGCGTGCCGGCTCCGACACCGGTGCCGCTCTCGGCGACCGACGACGCCGGGCCGGATCCGCCCGTGCCCGGGGCAGGGCTTGCCTCATGACCGTGAACGTGCCGGTTCCGCCGACGACCACAGAACTCCTTGGGCGGCCCGCCGGCCCGGACCGGCGCGGTACGCGGAAGCCCGGCCCGTCGAGGCCGGAACGAGGCTCCTCGCCCCGAGAGGGGCAACGCGTCCGTTCGTTGACCCGGCGTCAGATAGAGGACCATCTGCAGGAACTGGGCGATCTGTACGCGGAGACGTCCGGCGGCGGCCCCTGGGCGTGGAACCAAGCCCGCGGCGCCTTCCTGCGGCGGCTGGCGGCCGACGTACGGCGACCGGGATTCGAGTTGCTGATCGCGGAGACCACCGCGCTGACCGGATGCGCCTACGGTTTCCCCGTACGCGGCGACGGTCCCTGGTGGGAGGGCTTCGACGGATACCTTCCGGAGAGGCTGCTCCGGCTCGCCGCCTCCGGACGCCTCTTCGTGATCTCCGGGATCCACGTTCCGTCCCGCGTACGCAGGCAGAACCAGGACCGTGCCTGGAACCTCGCCCGGCGCCTGCAGAAACGGTTGCTCACCGACCATGGTGCCGCCGTCGCCGTCACGCTGGTGAACCGCTCCGACCACAGGACCGTCGAGGCGCTGCGGTCCTGGGGGTGGCGGTACATCGAAGGCGACACACCTCGGACGGCCCCGCTCGGCCCGTTCCGCGTCCTGGTCCTCGAGACCTGAGCACCTGAGCACCACGTCCCGCGTCACGGCGGTCACGGCTCTCACGGCGACGGCAGGCGCAGGGCGAGGAGGGCCACGTCGTCGGTGCTGCCGGGCGGCATGCGGGCGGGCAGTTGGTCGCACAGAGTGTCCAGCGGTTCGTGGGCGAGAGCGAGGGCGTGGCGGCGCAGACGGGCGAGGCCGGTGTCCAGGTCGCTGCCGGGCATCTCGATCAGGCCGTCGGTGTAGAGCAGCAGGGTGGAACCCGGCGGCAGGGACTGCGCGGCGCTCGGCCGGCTCCCGCCGGTGCCCGGAGGGGCGCCGAGGAGGAGTCCCTGTCCCGCTTCGAGGTACTGCGCCTGTCCGTCCTGGGTCAGCAGGAGGGGCGGCGGATGCCCCGCGCTGGTCCACCGCAGCGTCCACGGGCCGGTGTGCGGGCTGCCTTCGAGCAGGGCGAGGACGAGGGTGGCCATGGGGACGGTGGTGATGGCGGGCATGGCGTCGTCGAGGCGGTCGACGACGGCGCCGGGCGGGCCGCTGTGGTCCCAGGCCAGTGAGCGCAGGATGCCGTGCAGTTGCGCCATGCCGGCTGCCGCGGTCAGGTCGTGGCCCACGACGTCGCCGATGACCAGCGCGAGCGTGCCGTCCTTCCGCTCGAACGCGTCGTACCAGTCGCCGCCGACCTGGGAGCCGGCCGGGGCGGGCTGGTAGCGGGCGGCCAGCCGCAGGCGGCCGGGCTGGGGCAGTGGGGCGAGCAGGTTGCGCTGCATGGCCTCGGCGACGGCGCGCTGGCGGCCGAAGCGGCGGGCGTTGTCGATGACCAGGCCGACCCGGCGGCCGATGTCGCTCACCACTTTCAGGTCGTCGGCGTCGAAGGGGTGCGCCGGGTCCGTGCGCACCAGCGTCAGGGCGCCGGTGATCTGCCGCCGGGAGCCCAGCGGCACCGTGACGGCGGACGTCGCGCCCACCGCCCGCAGGAAGCCGCTGTGGACGGCGGCAAGAGGAGAGTCGGGCGGTGGGGCCGTCTCCGCCCGGCCCTGCAGTACGGGATCACCGCCGTTCAGTACCTGGACCAGAGGGGAGCGGGCCCCCTCCCCGGCCTTGGGAAGGCGCTCGCGCCAGTCCTCCTGTGCGGCTTCCCGGCCCGTGGGACCCGTCACCGCCACACGGTGGATCTGTCCGGAACCGACCCGGAGGTCCACCGCCGCCCAGTCGGCGAGGCGGGGAACCAGCAGGCGGCCCAGCCGGGCGAGGGCCTCATCGATCTCCAGCGTCTGGCCGAGCACGTCGGTGATCTCCGCGACCAGCGTCAGCCGCTCGGTGAGGTCCTCCAGAGCACGCGTATAGGCCGCACGCTCCCGACGCGCGCTGCGGTCGCCGACGGCGTCGGTGAACAGCACGGCCATGCCCTTGAGGGAGCCGTCGTCCGTCAAGGGAGAAGCGGACCAGGAGATCGCGATCAGGCGACCGTCACCGCGCAGAAAGATGTCGCCCTCCCCCCGCGCCTCGGCCCTCTCGGCCAGGGCCTGCAGCAGCGGGCATCGCTCCCGTGGGATCCTGCCGCCGTCCGCGTCCCGGTGCAGCAGGTCGTGTGCGTCCTTCCCGCGCAGCGCCGCGGCGGCGCGGTCCAGCAGCCGCTCGGCGGCCGGGTTGACCGCGAGGATCCGTCCGGCGGGGTCCACCACGATCAGGGCCGTGCCCAGCTGCCCGACGACCTGCTGCCAGAAACCCGGCTCGGCCGCCGACCACCACCGCCCCTCATCTCCCACACCCTCCACCACGCCGCCCCTCCAGTCATGGAAACCCTCGCCGAAGACCGCGGGCGCATCGGCAGGCCGACACACCAGTGGATCGATGGTCCCCCGACTTGGCACCGATCAGCTCGGCGACCTTGCCTGCTGCCCATGGTGTACGACGGGTAGTGGTCGTCGTCGAGCCGGTCGGCGGCGTACGGCCGCCTTCGGCGTACGACCTGCCCCGGCGTGTGGCCGGGCGGCGGGGAACGGTTGCTCTCCGCTCGCGCTCGGCACGCACGAGCCAGCCGCATGTGCATTCGCTCATGCGAGCCTCGGAGAATCGTCCAGAAGAAGCTGGCGGCGGACGGTCAGGGAACCGCCCGCCGACCGTGCTGGCCGTGACGGCCGTCGACATCATCGTGGTCGACGTGCTGGAGCCGTTCCTGCCCCTCAGCCCCGCGGGCTCCAGTCACCCCACAGGCGGTGGTACGTGATGGCTGCCACCGACGCGACCACTCTCCTCGGCGTCGCGGCCGAGGCGGCCCTCGCGGTTCCCGGCGTGGCCGGCCTGCAGCCCCGCCTCGCTCACCGCCTCGCAGCGGCCGCCTCGCCTACGCGGCCGGAGACAACAGCTGAACGCACCCCGTCCGAGGCGGGCGTCCGCACCGACCGGGCGCCGGACGGCCCGGGATGGCACATCGAGGTGCGCTGCGTCCTGGCTGAAGGCCACAGGGCGTTGGACACGGCCCGGAACATCCACAACCAGGTACGGGCCGCTGTCATCTCCCACCTCGCCGCACACGGCGCCCCGGAAGCGGCCACCGTCACCGTCACGGTCACCCGTATCGTCGCCCGGCATCACACAGCATGAGCGCCACACGCGACGGCCACACGACGAGGCCCAGACTGCTGCGTGTCGGGCCAGGCGCCGCACCCGTCCCGCAGCGGATGAACCAGAAGAGGTAGCAAAACCGGAGACGGAGCGCCCCGGGTGACCGCCCGGCGCCGGACCGACAGGCCGCGGGCCCGGGTGCGGGCCACGGCCCCGTGCGTCGGCGAACCGGCTGGTGCGGG